>JANOCR010000279.1:0-4444 GCA_031412355.1 Ilumatobacteraceae bacterium
ACCACGGGGTCGCTGGCCGCCGGCCTGTTGATGGCGGCCTGTGGCGGTGACTCCTATGTGTCGACTGCCAGCCAACCAGCAGCGGCGCCGGCCGCGGGGGAGCCGGCGACAGCGACCGACTCCCCCGCAGTAAACGCCACACCGGCTCCGGCGGCGAGCGGCGCGCCGGCACCGGCAGCTGAGGGCATCGTCACCGAGTGCCCCGACGTGACCGAGATCGGTCCCATCTACGGCTCCGAGTTGACGTTCGACGAAGCCAACGCGATTTCCGGCGCAATTGGGCTGTTGTTCTGCCCGTACACCGAGGTGGTGGCGCCGGGGACCACCAACAACTTCGGGGTGGAGCCGATCCCCGAAGAGTTCTCACTGACCTTCACCAACCAGAACATCGCGGTCGACGACGGCGGCGGCGGCGAGGAGGTCCCTGGCATCGGCGAAGCAGCGTTGTGGAACGAGTTCACCGGACTCTCCGTTTGGACGGGACAGCAGGGTTTGATCGTGTCGATCGTGTCCCCACCACCCGCCGGCGATGCCAAGACGGTCGCCATCGCCATCGCCCAGCACGTCCTCGGATAACGAGGTCGGTACACATCGTGCTGACTTCCGTGTCAGCTCCTTGAACGACTGCTGTTCTGTGAGCTGACGCGGAGCGTTGGATGAACTGATCGGCTATCAAATAGCGGTATCGAGAAACATTCGATGAACTTTGTGCCTTGTAGGAAGTCACCGCTGCGCGCACCGGTTGGATGCTGACATGAGATGGATCGTGCGCAACCCGAAGTTCAGCATCCCCGCCGGCATCGTCGTGTTGGGCGGCCTCGCCTGGCTCGCCTTCGGTTTCTTCGGCGTCCACCTGCTGTTCGTCGACGACAAGATCGCCGAGGCACCGCCTGCGTTTGCCGCCACGAAGTCCGAAGCAACCACAGCCAACGGCTCGGCAACGACGCCGAGCCCACCAGCAGCAACCGACCCGCCGGCAACCATCGCACCGGGCGCAGCACCGTCGACAAGTGCCCCAGCCACAACCGTGCCGGTCGCTGTGTCGCCGCAACCCGAGATCGTGACCGAGTACGTCGGCTCGTTCGTCGGGCGCAACCACCCCACCTCCGGCAACGCCGTTGTGCTCGGGGACGGCACCGGCCAGCGATTCGTGCGTTTCGAAGAGTTCGAGACCGACAACGGACCCGACCTCAACGTCTATCTCGTCAACAGCTCAGCGGGCGGGATCAACGACTTCGTCGACCTCGGCAACCTGAAGGGCAACATCGGCGACCAGAACTACGAGATACCAGCCGACACCGATCTCGACGTGTACGACACTGTGCTGATCTGGTGCGTCCGCTTCTCGAGCCCGTTCGGAGAAGCCACTCTCTCGTCGACTTGACCGCAGCACAACTCGCAAACTCGGTCTTTGTGTAATATTTGTAAAACTTTCACAAGGTTGAGGGAGCAGGAGATGGTCGACGTTCCGTCGCAGGCACGAGTCGTGATCGTCGGTGGAGGCATCGTCGGCTGCAGCATCGCTTACCACCTGGCCAAGCGCGGCGTACCTGACGTTGTCTTGTTGGAGCGGCGCCAACTGACCTGCGGCACCACGTGGCACGCCGCCGGTCTGGTCGGTCAACTTCGGGCGACACAGAACCTCACCCGGCTGGCGCAGTACACCACGAACCTGTTCTCCACGCTCGAAGCAGAGACCGGTCAGGCAACGGGCTTCCGGGCGCGTGGATCGGTGAGCGTGGCGACCAACACCGAGCGGTTCGAAGAGTTGCGACGGAGCGCTTCGACGGCGCGCTGCTTCGGTCTCGAGGTGAACGTCGTGAACCGCGACCAGATCGCAGCGATGTTCCCGCTCGGGCAGTTCGATGACGTCGTTGGCGGCGTGCACCTGCCGAACGACGGCATCACCAATCCGATCGACACCACGCAGGCGTTGGCCAAGGGCGCTAGGGCCGGCGGAGTTCGCATCATCGAGAACGTCGCGGTCACCCGCATCGTCGTCGAGAATGGTCGGGCCGTCGGCGTCGAATTCACGGCCGACGGAGCGACCGGCGTCCTGCGCGCCGATGCAGTCGTCAACGCCGCCGGTATGTGGGCCCGCGAACTCGGCGACCAGGTCGGGGTCACGGTGCCGCTGCATGCTGCGGAGCATTTCTACATCGTCACGGAAGGAATCGACGGGATCTCGCCCGACATGCCAGTGCTGCGCGACCCCGACGGTTGCGGCTACTTCAAAGAGGAGGCCGGCAAGTTGATGGTCGGCTGGTTCGAGCCGGTGGCCAAGCCATGGGGTATGGGCGGCATCCCAGAAACGTTCTGCTTCGATTCGTTGCCTGCCGACTACGACCACATCGCCCCGCTGGTCGACGCTGCTGTTCATCGCATGCCGATCCTCGGCGAAACCGGCATCCGCCTGTTCTTCAACGGACCCGAGTCGTGCACGCCCGATGACCGCTACCTGCTCGGCGAGTCCCCGGAGGTGACGGGGATGTACCTCGCCTGCGGGTTCAACTCCATCGGCATCCAATCCTCGGGCGGGGCCGGCAAGGTACTCGCCGATTGGATCGTCGACGGTCACCCACCGATGGACCTGTGGGACGTCGACGCTCGCCGGTCGATGCCGTTCCAGCGAAACCGTCGCTACCTCCACGACCGCACGGTGGAATCGCTGGGTCTGCTGTACGCGATGCACTGGCCGTTCTTCCAGCCGGCCACGGCGCGCGGTGTGCGACGCTCGGTGGTCCACGATCGGCTTGCCACACGCGGCGCCTGCTTCGGCGAGGTCGCCGGGTGGGAGCGGGCCAACTGGTTTGCGCCCGATGGCGTCGACCCGGTGTACGAATACAGCTACGCGCGGCAGAACTGGCTCGAGCACTCCGCCGCCGAACACCACGCCACCCGCAATGCCGTTGCCCTGTTCGACCAGTCGTCGTTCGGCAAGTTCGTCGTCGAGGGCACCGACGCGTGCCGAGTGCTCAACCAGGTGTGCGCGAACAACGTCGACGTCGCCGCTGGTCGAGTCGTGTACACCCAGTGGCTCAACGAACGCGGCGGGATCGAAGCCGACGTCACAGTCACCCGCGAGTCCGAGACGCGCTATCTCGTGGTCACCGCGGCCGCCACGCAGACCCGCGATCTCGCCTACCTCCGCCGGCACGTCGGGCCCGACGACCGCACCGTCGTCGTCGACGTCACGTCGGGGTTCGCCACCTTCGGGGTGATGGGGCCGAACTCGCGGGCCCTGCTGCAGTCGTTGACGCAGAACGATCTCGGCAACGACGCATTCCCATTCGGCACCTCACGCGAGATCGATCTCGGCTACGCCCGTGTTCGAGCCAGCCGCATCACTTACGTCGGCGAGTTGGGTTGGGAGGTGTACATCCCTACCGAGTTCGCTGCCGGCGTCTTCGACGCGATCGTTGTCGCCGGCGATGGCCACGGCTTGCGGCTGGCCGGGTACCACGCCCTCAACTCGTTGCGGATGGAGAAGGGCTACCGCCATTGGGGTCACGACATATCGCCGGACGAGAATCCGGTCGAGGCCGGCCTCGGTTTCGCGGTGGCCTGGAACAAGCCCGGCGGGTTCATCGGGCAGGCCGCAACGTCCGCGGCCCGCGAGCACGGTGTGCACCAACGCCTAACCCAGTTCCGGCTTCCCGCGATCGCGCCGCTGCTGTACCACAACGAACCGATCTGGCGCGACGGTGTGCTGGTTGGGCGGATCACCTCAGGCATGTTCGGTCACACCACTGACGCTCCATTGGGCATGGGTTACATCAGCGCCGGTGCCGAATTGGCAACTGCGGAGTGGATCGGTGTCGGCAACTACGAGATCGAAGTCGCCGGTGAGCGCATCGCAGCGGAAGCGTCGCTGAAACCGTGGTATGACCCGTCTAGCTCACGTGTGCGGGGCTGATCATGACGGTACGAGCGCTGCGCGACGCCGATCAGGCCCGGACGGCCGGGCCCATCTCCGATCACGCGTCCGATGACACATCGGCCCCGATCGGTCGCCGCATCCGAGAGCTGCGCAAGGCGCATGGGCTCACGCTTCGCGACTTGGCCGGCACCGTCGGCATCTCGGTGAGTTACCTCAGCCAGATCGAGCGCGACGTGTCGCGGCTGCCGATCGGCGTGCTCAACCGGATCGCCGCAGCACTTGGTGTTCACATGAACTGGTTCTTCCACGGCGGAACCCCCGGCCCCCCGGAGGAACGCGATGTCGTCGTTCGTGCCGCGAACCGCCGCGTGCTCACGTTCGCCGGTCTGGGGATCACCGAGGAGCTGCTCTCCCCGAATCTGGCCGGCCCGCTCGAGCTTCTGATCTCGACCATCGCTCCGGGTGCGGACAGCGAGCCATACCGGCACGACGGCGACGAAGCCGGTCTGGTCATGGCCGGCACTCTCGACCTGTGGGTCGGCGAGCAGCACTACCGCCTCGAAC
>JANOCR010000280.1:0-4850 GCA_031412355.1 Ilumatobacteraceae bacterium
TGAGGAAGTCGATCTGATTGTCGGCCAGCCGCCGGTACTCGTCGGTCGGCTCGGCCATCGACACGAAGTCGAGGTGGCTGACGGATTCGCCGGGTGACTCGCCGGGGAACAGCCGGGCGGTTTGGTAGAAGCGGTCTCCGCCGACGTCGAAGCCGGCGATCGAACCGTGCGGGAACACACTCCACACACCGCCGATCAGGTCGTCGATCTGCCAATCCGCCTCGGGGACCTCCTCGAGTCGCGACCAGATCGCTCGACCGCCAGTGATCCGCTGGTGAGGGCCGATCGGATTGAACATGACATCGGGCGACATGTCAGGGCCGAACGTCTTCTTGTGCAGGATCGGCAGATGGTAGAAGTCGACGGATCAATCGAATGCCACCTTCCAGTTCAGCCCCGCCAAGATGCGCGTGTCGTTGACGAACGCACGGACGTTGCCGTCGTCGGTACGAGTCAGCAGCACCGGCATTCCTGCGACGTCCAGGGCTTTGTAGGCATGCGGTTGGCGAAGTTCGGCGGTCAGCGCGACGACCAACGGCAATCGTCGAAAGATCAGATCGACCTCGCGTTGCCAGCGCTGGGGGTCGTAGTAGTTGCTGGCCGGCAGTGAGGTGATCGCATCCGCCAACGGCATCTGGCCGCTTCGATGATGCTCGACGACCCGACGGGCCATCTCGATCAGCCGTTGACGACTCGGCGCTGCAGGTTCCGGAGAATCGGCCACCCATGCATTATTGCCTGCCGGGGTGCTGCACGCCCATCCCGGATGAGCGTACAGCACCCGACTGACACCTAGTGCCTGCCCTCGACTGCTGCCAAGGCATTGACGATGCCGTCGCCGTAGATCGAGTTGCGCTCCGCATCTCCCACGCACGGCGCGTCATAGGCGGGGCCACGGCCCTCTTCTGCATAGGTGATCACAGGTGCAGGACAGGCCACGTCAGTGGCGCTGTTGCGCAGGATCTGTTCGACCTTGGCGGGATCCATTGTGCGTCCTGGTCCGTGACGCTGCGACCTGCCATGCTCACTGACGATCAGCGCAGCCACTCCGACGGCGTGCGGTGCAGCCATCGAGGTTCCCTGGATCAACTGGTAGTAGGCGCAGTCATCGATGGATGGTGACGAGCACTCGCCGATCACGAACGGGCTGAGTGACTCGCCCGTCACCGGGTCTACTTCGCCGAACTCGAGGGCGACGCTGGTCGGGTACGGCCCCAGGATCAGGTTTTCGGGAACACGGTTCTGCGGTGTGCCGATGAAGTCGCGGAAGAATCCGCCCGGAGCCGAGACGTCGTTCTGCTCCAGCCCATGGTTGGAGTAGTCGGCCTTTTTCATACTCGGTCCGATCGACGCGACTGAGATCACGCCATCGCCCTCTGTCGGCATGTCGAGACAGTCGTTCGTTACGTTGCGAACCTTCTCGGAGCCTGGCGGGAAGTCGGGGCTGATCGCGTCGACCTTGACGGCAGCGCCCAGATCCTGGTGCTCGTTGCCCAAGGCAGCAATCAGGGTGACGCCATGCGAACGGGCGTAGTCAAGCGCTCGCTGGGTGGCGTCGATGATGGTTGCCTGCTCCTGCTGCTCGGCAGCGGAGTCAGCGGCATTGTTGCGGCAGTTGTAGAGCCATGGATCGATGAAGAAGCTCATGTTGACGACGTCGATGCCATTGTCGGCTGCGTACGTCAGAGCGTCGACAGTTTCCGAGAGGAAGAAGTAACCCGAATCCTGCCCGGCTCGCAGGTTGACGAGCGTGACGTTGGGAGCGACGCCGGCCATCCCGATGCCGTTGATCGGAGAGGCGATCGTGCCGGCCACATGCGTGCCGTGACCGTTCTCGTCGACGTCGGCCGGGTCGTCGCACGATTGATCCGGTTCGTCCTCGCACGGTCCGTCAACGAGCGGAATGTCGACGGTGAAGTTGCGGCTCAGCCGGCGGTTGAAGTTACGAGCGATGTCGGGGTGGCTGCCGTCGATACCGGTGTCGATGACACCGACCAGCACGCCGCGACGACCGCGCTGCTCGTCGTACGAGCCCTCTGGCGTTGCGTCGATCATCCTCATGTCCCATTGCAGACCGGATAGCGGCTCAGCGCCTTTTTTCTTGCCGTTGTCGTCGCCGCCCTTGCTACCCGATGTTGTGGAGACCTCGCCGCGACCCTCGTACTCGACGGCTTCCGTGCGGCTCCGAGTCTCGGCAGGAACAGAGCCGATGGGAGCGTTGCGCGCCACGCCGGCCACATCTGCATTCGTCGACATGGCGCCTTCGAACGATGCAGCATCGGCCGTTACGGTGATCAAGCCGATGGCCCGGTTGACCCGGTCGACTGTCCCACCGGCTGCTTGCACCGTTGCGATCGCTGCGTCAACCGACGCTGCGTCGTGGGCCAACACGACATAGGTAGCTCTGCTTGCGCTACCCCCGACGGGGCTCGGCGGCAACACCAGCGAACTGGCGACCATGGCCGCGCCGACGAATATTGCTCCACTTCGTGTCCTGTGCATGAGACTCCGTTTCCTGGTATGGGTACTTCGGTCCCGTCTGCCCTGTTGCGAACATAACTGTGTTGGAACGAAAATTCAAGGCTTGACAGATAGTGGTAGATCTGTGCCGCACACCACTCTCGCTTGAACGTGATTCACTAGGGGCTGACAGGAGGAAGAATGAGCGAAGGCGTCCCACTTCGACTCGGGATTCCGGAACCACCAGCGCGACCGGGCGAGCGGGCCGACTTCTCGTATCTCGACATTCCGGCAGCGGGCAGCGTGCCCCGTCCCGACATCGACACCGATCCCGCAGACATGCGCGACCTTGCGTACTCGCTCGTTCGTGTGCTCGACGACGATGGCGCCGCGGTCGGCCCGTGGTCCCCGGAGACCGATGTCGCTCTGATCCACGAGGGCCTGCGAGCCATGGTTCTGACACGGGCCTACGACGATCGCATGACCACCGCCCAACGCCAGGGCAAGACGTCGTTCTACATGCGCTGCACCGGCGAAGAGGCGATCGCCGTCGGCCACGCCCTGGAGTTGCAGACCGACGACATGTTCTTCCCGACCTATCGCCAACAAGGTTGGCTGATCGCCCGACGGTGGCCGCTGGTCGAGATGATGTGCCAGGTCTTCTCCAACGAGAAGGACCGGCTGCACGGTCGGCAGATGCCGATCATGTACTCCGCTCGCGATGTCGGATTCTTTTCGATCTCGGGCAACCTCGGCACGCAGTACATCCAAGCTGTCGGATGGGCCATGGCATCAGCAATCAAGGGCGACTCGCGCATTGCTTCCGGTGTGGTCGGCGAAGGGACCACAGCCGAGGCCGACTTCCATCACGCACTCACCTTTGCCACCACGTACCAGGCACCGGTGATCCTGAACGTGGTCAACAACCAGTGGGCGATCTCGTCGTTCCAGGGCATCGCCGGTGGTTCGCGAACGACGTTCGCGGCCCGGGCGATCGGCTACGGAATCCCGGCGCTGCGGGTCGATGGCAACGACTATCTCGCGGTGTTGGCAGCAACCCGTTGGGCCGCCCAGCGGGCCCGCGCCAACCACGGACCGACACTGATCGAATGGGTCACCTATCGTGCCGCCGCCCACTCGACGTCCGACGATCCGTCTCGGTATCGGCCGGCCGACGAATGGAAATCGTGGCCGCTCGGTGACCCCAACGAGCGCCTGAAGAACCACCTCATCGCGCGGGGAGAATGGTCCGAAGCTCAGCACACAGACGTGGTCGCCGAAGCGGAACGCGAGGTGTTGGCCGCGGCGAAAGAGGCCGAGGTGTACGGCACGCTGCTCGATGGACGCGTCGCCAGTGCTCGCAGCATCTTCGAAGACGTGTTCAAGGTCATGCCAGAACATCTGCGCCGGCAACAACGCCAGATGGAGGACGAGCAATGAGCGCGATGACGATGAACGCGGCCATTCGCTCGGCCATGGACGTGATGATGGAGCGCGACGACAACGTCGTGGTGTTCGGCGAAGACATCGGCTACTTCGGTGGGGTGTTCCGGTGCACCGAGGGATTGCAAGCAAAGTACGGGAGCACGCGTGTGTTCGATACCCCGATCGCAGAGGGGGGCATCATCGGTGCCGCCGTTGGGATGGGCGCCTACGGGTTGCGGCCCGTGCTCGAGATCCAGTTCGCCGACTACGTGTATCCGGGCCTCGATCAACTGATCTCGGAGGCAGCCCGGTTGCGGTATCGGTCGAGCGCCGAGTTCACCGCGCCCATCACGGTTCGCATGCCCTGCGGTGGCGGCATCCACGGCGGCCAAACGCACAGTCAGAGCCCGGAGAGCCTGTTCACCCATGTCTGTGGGCTCACCACAGTGCTGCCGTCGAACCCGTACGACGCCAAGGGTCTGCTGATCGCCTCGATCGAGGACGACGACCCCGTGATCTTCCTCGAACCGAAACGGATCTACAACGGTCCGTTCGACGGCCACCACGACCGGCCGGTCGTGCCGTGGTCCAGCCACCCGCTGGGCGAGGTCCCGGACGGCTACTACCGGGTCGAGTTGGGCGTCGCCGACGTTCGGCGAGCGGGCAACGACCTCACCGTTTTGGCCTATGGCACGATGGTGCATGTCGCCGAGGCCGCTGCAGCCGAGACCGGAGTCGATGCCGAGATCATCGACCTGCGCACGCTGTTGCCACTCGACACGGTCACGATCGAAGAATCGGTCAACAAGACAGGCCGGTGCGTGATCGTGCACGAAGCGACGCGTACCAGTGGGTTCGGCGCCGAGTTGGCGGCAACCGTCCAGGAGCTGTGCTTCTATCGCCTCGAAGCGCCGATCGAGCGAGTCACCGGCTGGGACACGCCATACCCGCACGCCCAGGAGTGG
>JANOCR010000281.1:0-3782 GCA_031412355.1 Ilumatobacteraceae bacterium
GATCCGGGGTTGCGCCTCCGTCTTTACCTCGTCGACCTCCCGCAGGGCATGTCGGTGCAGACCCTGGCGATCACGGTCGCGGCGCCCGCCGACAGCTTCGAGGAGTTCATCGCCGAGACCGCACCGATCATCGAGTCGATCAAGTTCCACCCCGGCTGACGGCAACACGACAGCCCCGCTGAATCGACAACAACAGGAGGAGGACGACATGATCACCAAAACTTCAGCCGTCAGCGTTGTGACGCTGGTACTCGTCCTCACCGCCGCCGCTTGTGGGTCCGCCGCGGACCTTGCGACAACCATGTCCACCTCATCGGCTACCTCGACGCCGGGAGGCATCGAAGCATCCTCGACAGTCGCATCGACGATGGCCCCGCCTGCACCGACGGAGCCCACCGAGCAGGCAGTGGACTTCCCAATGGCCGCGTTTGCCGCCATCAGCGATGATCCGGTGACCGAAGAATTGGCGGCCAAGCTCCAGGTGGCCCTGGCCGAGCACGACGTGTCCGACGGGGGCGGGATGTCGGCCACGGTGATGACTGCGGAGGGCACCTGGAGTGGGACGACGGGCAAGGCCGACGGTGTCCGAGACCTACAGGTCGACGACCAGTTCACGATCGCGAGCATCACCAAATCGGTGGTCGCAGTCCAAGTGATGCTGATGGTCGAGGCCGGAGAACTGGGTCTCGACGACCTGGTCGCCGATCACCTTCCTGAGGACATCCAGTTCGACACGAACGGAGTGACCATCCGCCAATTGCTCGGCCACCGCAGCGGCCTCCCGAACTACGACGGGCTGGGCCCCTTAGCGGACGACCTGATCGACCCTCAGCGGTTGTGGACGCCGACCGAGGTACTTGCGCTGGTGCCAACCGAGCGAACTGCTCCAGGGAGCACCTTCTCCTACGCGGAGACCAACTACCTGTTGCTCAAACTGATGATCGAGCACCGGCGGGGGCGCCCACTCGCCGATGTGCTTCGGGATGGTGCCCTCGCCATCGACGGGTTGGAGCGTCTGGTCGTCCAACCGGATGAGAGCCCGACCGAGCCCATGGCCATGCCTGCGGGCGCATCGAATACGAGTCTCGAGACCATCGGCGGCTACCTGCCATCGCTCGCCATTACAACCGCATACCAGGCCTCGGGAGGAATCGCGTCGGACGCTGTTTCGCTGGCGCGGTGGTGGCGGGCGTTGTGCGCGGGTGAGATCGTCTCCCAATCGTCTCTCACGGAGATGTCGACGTTTACGCCGGCGGAAAACATCGGCGGATACGGATTCGGCGCGTACAACCCTGCCCAGGGGTACGGCCCAGCTTTCGGGCACACCGGACATTGGAACGGCTACACGTCGTGGGGCGCGTGCCTGCCCGAGGACGAGTCGGTGATCGTCGTTCTCACCAACCACGAAGTTGACGACGGCCGCTGGGCCTACTCCCACGGTTTGGCTCGTCCGCTCGTTGAAGCCCTTCGCTCAAGCTGAGCGCGAACGCCTGCACGACCTGCGCTCGTCCGCGGAAGGATGCCGCCCCTGCCGCGCTCTCCACCTTCGCTCGATCGCTCTCGCGCGATGCCATCGACACCGCCTCTCACATCGGAATCAACCACTGACTCAGAATTCAGCCTCGACAGGCGAGTGCCGACGCCACACTTCAATCGACTCGCACAGGCTTCCCTGTTGCGGATCCATGCTCGAGGGCACCACATAACAGCGATCGATAACCCGTTCCCGACGCAGGATCGACCCGCACAGTCCGGCCCTTACCGAGTGCCCCATAATCCCGGGCCACGGTTGCCCCGACAGTGCCACCGAACGCCGGTTCACGGCTCGGCGCCTCGCCGCCTTATTGGCGCTGCCCTTCCATCCGGCGTCGGCCCTTCGGTCCAAGGCTCCACGTGGCATGTCTTCGGCTACGGACCGGTAAGAGCCGTGACCCCATACCGACACACTGCCTGGCATCGAAGTCTGCCGCGACCCGACAATGGAGACCGGATCGTCTCTCACTTGCGCCGTGGTGCGACGGGCCGAGCTGACTGCCTCTGAACGCTGCCGGCTAAGCAGTTGTCGCACTGGCCGTCGTGTACTGTGATACCGATCGCGAGGGACCGATCATGGTACCTCGGGTGGGCCAAGGGAAGTGACCATGGGAGGACCGAATGATCTGGCGCAGGATGTCAGCGGCGCAGGGCTCGGAGTGCTGACGATCGTCGCGTCGGCACCTCGGACACGGCCAACATCGGCTCGTGGGGCAACGGGGGCGTGCGCCAGAGAGGCATCGATGACCCGCTTCGACGGTGGCCGACTCGCAACTCGCTCGTGCCATACCCGCAACGGGCGCGTGATCGCCGTTGCGGTCCTGGGGATCGTGCTCGTCGGAGCATGTGGGGGAAGCGACGACGACTCGGCTGCGAACGCCGGAGGCGACTCGACGCTGGCACCCACCTCGCAACACTTCGACTCGGACCTCGCCCAGGTATGCCGCGGCACCGGTGCTGACTGGGCGACACCCTATGACCCTGCAACGACTGGGCCGCACAAGGTTGTCGTCTTCCAGGGTCCGGACGCGACCGACCTGACATCGGTGTCCACCGGCAACGCCGAGTGGGACGTCCTCTTCGATTCGGCGACCGACGCCTACGCCGCGGTCGAACTCGTCGCCTGTGCCGTTCGCACCAGCGACGAGTTGGCCCAGACATGCACCGGCTACGAAAACGACGATGGGACCGTCTCGGGCAACACTCTCGAGTACCACTCGGCGACGTACGAGGTCACCTTACGGGCCGCGACGACGGCCGAAGTGATCGACGAGACAACGATCGACGCAGCAGCGGACGTCTGCCCGATGCTGGTCTACTTCGACGAGGGCGAGTCCACCGCCACTCAGTACGCAAGCGTCGACGCCGACGCCTTCCTGCTGCCGCACGCCACGACATGAGCGCACCGGTCGAGTTCGTCGGCCAGCGCTCCCGACTCTGGCTGTTCGGAGCGGGGCTCGGCGTCGTCACGTTCGCCACGCTGTGCATCGTGACTCCGTTCGTCGAAGGTTTCGCCTGGGGCGCTGAACTCGCCTTCGGCCTACTGCTCGCAGCGTGCGCGGCGTGGCTCGCATACGTCATCTGGGCTCCGACCATGCGCCTCACGATCAGTCCCGACGCCGTGAGGTGCACGTCGCGGCTGGCACCGGTTCGGATCGAGCGCTCGACGGGCGACCGCCTCGCGTTCGAGCAGGTGCACGTCAGCGGCGGGGCGGGCACGACCGGGGTGGTGACGTACTGGAAGCTGTGCCCGTCGGGTTCCCAGCGCGGTGTGCTGCTCACGCAATGGGATCCCGACCTCGTCGCCGAGGCGTGCCGCTAGAAGGGCTGGCACGTCGAGTGGCGCGATCGAAAAGGCCAGATTTTGGACGGGGATCGCTGAGCCGAAGGTCGTGGTTACCGAACAGCAAGGGACGCGCTTCGTCGTGCCCGGCTGCCACAACCATTGACGAGGCGTCCCCGATCGCCGGTTATCGGTGATCGCCTGGCCACGATCTGTCGACACCCTTCGTGTCGTCTTTCAAACCCTGCCCTGACCAGCGCAAACGTGCCGGAGTGTTGTGAAATCCACAACAACGAGTGGGCGCAGAGGGACTCGAACCCCCGACACCCGCCTTGTAAGGGCGGTGCTCTAACCAACTGAGCTATGCACCCGCCGAAGCGGAGTCGCCAGCCTACAAGCCTCGCCGCCTCGCGACATTCTGGAGGAAGTGCGTAAGTTCGATGCACACAGGTCGCGTTGAACTTAC
>JANOCR010000282.1:0-5179 GCA_031412355.1 Ilumatobacteraceae bacterium
GAAGAAGAAGGAAATGGGTGTGATCGTCGAGCGGCTCAGCGACAACTATCCCAAGTCCGCGGTTGCGGCTGCGCTCGACGCGCTCAAGAACGTCTGCTACCGCTATGCCTCTCAAAGCGGGCTCACCGTTTCGATCGACGACGTCAAGACTCCGAAGGCCAAGAAGGCTCTGCTCGACGACTACGAGGCTCGCGCCGACAAGGTCGAGAACCAGTTCCGTCGCGGCATCATCACCGACGGCGAGCGCCGTCAGCAAGAAGTCCGTATCTGGACTGACGCCACCGCCGACGTGCAAAAGGCGATGGAAGCGGAGTTCGCGGCGCAGCGGTTCAACCCGATCGACATGATGGTCGGCTCGGGTGCACGCGGCAACATGACCCAGATGCGTCAGATCGCTGGCATGCGCGGCCTCGTGGCCAACCCACGCGGCGACATGATCCCTCGCCCGATCAAGAAGAACTTCCGTGAGGGCCTCGAGACCCTCGAGTACTTCATCGCCACGCCTGGCGCCCGCAAGGGCTTGGTCGACACCGCGTTGCGTACCGCAGACTCGGGGTACCTCACCCGTCGTCTGGTCGACGTTGCCCAGGAGCTGATCGTGCGCGAGCCCGACTGCGGCAGCAGCCTCGGGCTCTGGCTCGAGCACGTCGCGCCCGACACGCCCAACAAGCGGACCTATCTGGAGACCAAGCTCTTCGGAAGGGCATTGTCACAAGACGTCACGCTCAGCGACGGTTCGATCATCGCCCGCAACACGATCATCGGCGACGACGAGATGGCTGCGCTGCGCGACGATCCCAAGGTCAACCGCGTTCGCATCCGTTCGGTGCTCACCTGTGATGCCGAGCTGGGCGTGTGCGCGTTGTGCTACGGCCGTTCGCTGGCAACCGGCAAGTCGATCGAGCTCGGCGAGGCCGTCGGCGTCATTGCCGCCCAGTCGATCGGCGAGCCCGGTACACAGCTGACCATGCGTACCTTCCACACCGGTGGTGTGGCGGGTAAGGACATCGCCGGCGGTCTGCCTCGCGTCGTCGAGTTGTTCGAGGCTCGCACGCCTCGCGGCTCGGCCCGCCTGGCTCGCGCCAGTGGGGTTGTGCGCATCGGTGACGACGAGGGCAAGGGCATACCGGTCACCGTCATCGACGATCAGGGCGAGGAGCACTTGGTGATCCTGCCGACAGGTAGCCGCGCCACCGTCACCGATGGTCAAGACATCAAGGCCGGCGAGCCGATCACCGACGGTCCATTCGACCCGAAGGAGATCATGGAGATCAAGGGCATCCGCGAGACCCAGACGTACCTCGTCGAAGAGGTTCAGAAGGTGTACCGCGACCAGGGCGTATCGATCAGCGACAAGCACATCGAGCTGATCGTTCGCCAGATGACCCGCCGCATCGGCGTGCAGGAGCCGGGCGATACCTCATTCCTGCCCGGCGAGCGTGCCGATGCCAAGGTCTTCCGCGACACCAACCGTCGCATGGTCGAAGACGGCAAGAAGCCTGCCGAGGGCCGGCCCGAGCTCATGGGCATCACCAAGGCATCGTTGGCAACCGAGTCGTGGTTGTCGGCGGCATCGTTCCAAGAGACCACCAGGGTCCTCACCGAAGCCGCGATCGACGGCAAGGGAGACAACCTCATCGGCCTCAAGGAGAACATCATCATCGGCAAGCTGATCCCAGCGGGCTCGGGCATGATGCGGTACCGCGAGTTCGATGTGAAGGCCCCGGAGTACCAGCCGATGGCGTACTTCTCCAGCGATGTCGACGAGGATCCTGCTGCCTGGCTCAGCAATATCCACGGCACATACTCCACCGACGCCGTTCCCGGCGACGCAGTCGAGGCGTGAGCCACTTCCACGCCTGATTGGGCGCGGCATCACGCCATATGTGGCACGTGTCGCGCCCGACGGGCTGATTGGGCGCGGCATCACGCCACATATGGCACGTGTCGCGCCCGTGTCAGGGCGCGGACTAGGCCACCTGTGAGCGGCGTTCGTCGGGGGTGAGGGCGTCCGTGAGCCAACCCTCGGCGTCGTCCCAGGCGTCCGGGTGGGCGTCTTGCCAACGCTTGTTGCCCTTCGGGCTCCAGGCTGCCGAGTCGATCGAGTAGACGTTGGGCACCAGCTGTTGCCAGGTGATCTTGGAGAGGTCCTCGGGCGCTGTCGCCTTGTCGGGCACCGGACGATCGGCCCACGGCCGGCCGGCCTTGCGCCGCTCGACGTGCGGCCAGGTGAGTTGCTCGTGTGGCTCGACCTGCGGCCAGGTGATCTGGTCGAGCCGTTCCAGGGAGTGAATGTCAAACAGTGGCTCGCCAACGATGATCGGTGCAGTCGAGGTCGGCAGCGACGCCCCACCCGCGCCGCTGTCGACGATTTCCTCGAACTCGAACTCCTCGAACTGCCCGACCTCCTCGACGACTGCCGCGATGGGTCGGTAGTGGCGGTACAGCTGGCGCATCGACTTCCAGAAAATCAGCGCAAAGGTGCCGATCGCCACGCCGATCCACGGCAGTCCCAACGGCTCGCCTTCGACGATCGATTGGATCCACCACGTGGTCGGCACGACGAAGGCGGCAGCGAGGCCGGCACCCGCCACGACCCGAATCGGGGTTGTGCGGTCCATGTCGTTGGCCAGCAGTCCGGGCACGAACAACGGGGTCAACGCCATCGAGGCCAAGTCGAGGTGATTGGTGACGCGGGAACTGAAGAACGAGGGCCCCACCCAGAGCAGTGTCCACGAGATCATCGACGAGATCAGCAACATCGCCGAGAACTTTCGGCGACCGAACAGGATGAGGCAGTTCATCAGCACGTAGCGAACGAGCACGAACGTGGAAAGGGCAATCGCGAAGGCAACTGCAACCTGGTAGGGATCACCCATGAACATGCCGACGTAGGCGGCTCCGACGAAGCCGCCGGCTTTGAGGTTGTAGTTGTGGGCGACACCCCACGAGGCGGCCGCCGACAACAGCACTGCTGTCGGGATCCAGCGGTTGGCGATCGACATAGTGCCGAATCCTGCAAGTGGGGCAAGGTCGTTGACACCCTCCAGTTGCAGCGCCAACGCAATCCCAATCGGCACGGCCACGATCACGCCGGCCAGCAGCACGGCCTTGGAGGTGCGCTTGATCCCTTGGCGGCCCATGTCGTGGGCGATCAACGCCGGCACGACGTACCCGGCGCCGACGAACAGCGGGATGTCGCTCTCCCACAGCCACGGGCCAGAGGGGCTGAGCTTCAGCATCACTGTCTGGATGCTGATCGAGATCAGGGCCATCAGCGTGAATTTGGCGCGCCCGTAGAGGATGAAGTGCTTCCGCAGGAAGTGGTTCATGATCGCGTACGACAACAAGGCGTTGACGAACGTGGCCATGACGACCATTGGGTACACCAAGAACACAGCGATGTACCCCGGCACGACGATTGAGCCGGTGGTCAGGTGCAGCCGCTCGTAGAGCATCATCGACACGCAGATCCCGAACACGAACGCGAAGCGCACGATCTCGGACGAAAAGAGATAGTCGTGCACTATTTGGCCCCGGTTTGGTCCGCCTCAGGCGGGAGGGCCTCGCCGCTCTCGGCCACCCAGGGCTCGGCGATGTTCTCGAAGTAGTCGAGCATCATCTCGGCCTGATGGGTGTGGATGTTGACGAACCCGACCACCAACACGTGCGAGGTGGGCATCTGCCCGATCATTCGATCGACGATTGTCTCGACGGGCGGGCTGTGGGTGTCGCCGAGGTTGATGATGTGATCGAGCGGGTAGCCGTTCTGCACCAGCAGATCGGTGACCAACCCCTCGAACGCCCCAAACGTGACAAGGCGCATGAAGTCGAGATCCTGCACGGCGACCTCGGCGAACTGCACGGCCCGCCGTTCGCGGTCGGCGCGATTGTTGAGGATCCCTACGGTGGTCGTCTCGGGCGTCATGTACGGCACGAGCTTCTCCATGGCCACGGTCATGGACTCGCGATCGTTGACTGCGAACAGGTTGGCCCATGTGACCCGCTTGCCGAGGATCTTCAATTCCTTCATCCGCAGCACTCCAGGGTCTGGGTCGGCGGCCCACATGCCGCGGAAGGCAATGTCGCGCGGGACGCCAGCCAGTTCGGCGATGGCCAAGGCGATGGCCACGTTCTCCTTGAAGGCGATGTAGTCGAACTTCTCCAGCTCTTCGTCGGTGACCCACTCCGGGTCGGCAACGATCAGACGGCTGCCACGCTTTGCGGCAACCTCTTCCATGATCGGCACGATCTCTGGATTTCGTTCCGACGTGATCAGCACGCCGTTGTACGGGCACGTCGACAGCAGCGAGCGGGCGATCTCCGGAAGCGTCTCACCCATCACGTCCTGGTGGTCCTCACGCACGTTCGTGATCACGCCGATGTTGGAGCGCACGATCATCTTCTCGCTTACCGCCTGGTACTGCGGCTTCAAAGCCATGCACTCGATCACCAGGGCGCGCACGTCATCGAACACGTACTTCTTCGTCACCTCGATCTGTTCCAGGATGGTCGGAGCGGCCTTGCGGTTGATCGGTTCGTCGATCCCCTCGCGATTGATCACCGCCGCCGCAGTGCCGGTCGACTTGGCGACTGTGACCACGCCACCCTCGCGGAGCAGCCCGGCAATGATTCGAGTGACGGTCGATTTGCCGCGGATGCCATTGACGTGGATGCGGAAGTCGAGCTTGTTGATCCGTCGCCGATGCGCGATGGATTCGCGCCCCCAACGCGCCAGAAGCGCGAGGCACACGAGGTACCCGCCGATTACTGCCGAAGGCATGTCGGAATCATCGGCATTCTTGACGGTTTCCTGAAGGTCCCCGGGTGGGTAATTTCGAGGTGAATGTGTATCGCAACCAGGAAACTTGGTCGCCCGACCTGGGCGCGTGTTGCCCCTTTCACCTGTCGCCTCTAACATTGCAGGGTCCTGCGTTGGATCACCGGCGCCGAAGTTGACAAATCATTCGCAAAGGTAGACGCGTGCCCACCATTCAGCAGCTCGTCCGGCAAGGTCGCAGCACCAAATTCTCCAAGACCAAGACGCCGGCCCTCAAGGGGTCGCCGCAGCGTCGCGGTGTGTGCACCCGTGTGTACACCAACACCCCCAAGAAGCCGAACTCCGCGCTCCGGAAGGTCGCTCGTGTGCGCCTGTCCAGCGGTGTCGAGATCACGGCGT
>JANOCR010000283.1:0-7209 GCA_031412355.1 Ilumatobacteraceae bacterium
AGCGAAACCACGCCGCGACAACCTCGGACAGTCTTTTGCAGCAGGCACGTTGTCCCCCCGCCGTCCCATGCGGGCGGACAACGTCACGCTGACATCTGTTAGGCAGTCCCGATGCGGCGCCGCCGGCCGATGGCGAGGAAGCCGACGCCGGCCAGCAGCATCAATGCGGCAACCGTCAACGGACCGAGAGGCGAGCTTCCACCGGTTCGGGGCAATGTTGGCGTGGGAGCACCCGAGCCCGGATCCGACGTGGGCACTGGCGCCGCGCTGGCCGATGCGGTGATCTCGATCGAGGCCGAATCGGTGTTGTCAGCCAAGTTGGGATCCGTCGAGGTCGCCGACACCGATCCGGTGTTGGTGACGAGCCCCGGTGCCGCAGTAGCAACGGCGCGAACCTGAACGATAACTCGAACCGTGGCATCGATCGCCAGGCTTGCGGCGGTGCATTGCACCGAACTAATGGTGTTGGTGCAGCTGAGACCGACCGTTGGGAAGGCACCGATCACTTCGAACTGCGCGGGGATCGCGTCGCTGACCACCAGACCGGTCGCAAGGTTGGGGCCGTGGTTGGTGATATCGAGCACCCAGTTGAACTCGCCGCCGGCCACGGTTGTCGACGCCGACACCGACTTGTCGATCGACAGGTCAGCCACACGCACGACAGGAGTGTTCTCGTCGTCGGTCGCAGTCACGACGGTGCCCGGCTCGCTGGTCGCCTCAGTGCGCAGCAACGACCCCGTCGCCAATGGAGGATCAACGACGGCGGTGGCCTGAGCCACGTTGAGAATGCTGCTGCCCGCAAAGTTGGGATCGAGCTGAACGGTGATCGTGATCGTTGGAGCCGTCACACCAGGTTGCAGCGGTGCCGCGAAGGTGCACAGCACGGGATCAGAGACGTTGCAGGTCCAGGGACTGGCAGCACTGACCGACTGGAAGATGAGCCCGGGCGGAAGATCGTCGGTCATTGCCAGATTGGCAAGGAACGTCGACGGGCCAGGGTTGGTGATGTTGATCAGGTAGGCGAAGATCTGTCCTGGCGAGATGGGCCCCGTGACGTTGTCCTGCTTGTCGATCGTCAAGCTGGCTTCGCGGCGGACCGTGGTGCCCGCGCACGCAACATTGTTCGAGGTCGAGTCACACACCGGCACGCATCCTTCGCCAACGCAGGCCGGATCAACTGGCGTGTCGACGTAGGCAATGTTGGTGAAAGTACCGCTGGTGGCGTCGGCAAGGGCCCTGACGGTCACGGTGAGCACGACGGGGGTATCGGCGACTTGGAGAGCCGCCGGGGCGATGTCGCAGGTCAGCACTTGGCCCAGCGCGGTGCACCCCGCAGGCAAGGGCAGAACGAACGCGAACCCGACCGGCAACCGGTCGGTAACGGTCACGACCTCGGACGCCGCAGCGTCGCGGGGACCAAGGTTGTCGACGGTGATCGTGTAGTCGAACGAGGCGCCACCGGCGACTTGCGCGACGGCAGGGCCGATCTTGGTGATCGACAGATCGATCGGGTCGTCGTCGTTGGTCACGATGCAGCTGACGCGCTGGCCGAGCGCAAGGGTGACGCCATCGTTGTATGGCACCGTCACTTGTGGGTTGTTGGCGTCGGTGCAGGCGATGCCGACCAAGCTGTAGCCCTCGACTGGCACCTCGCTGATGGTGTGGGTTCCCGCGCGAACCGCGTGGGGGGCGCCCTGACCAACGCCGGAGCCGTCGATCTGGAGCTGGAACGCTGCGGGATTCACGACGGTGCCGTTGTCGTCGTTGATGATTTGCTTGGTAAGGGTCAAGGTCGGGGCGATGTCGGCGTTGGACACCGTGCACGCGACGTCTTGGCCGCCGACGACCGTGATCAGGCCATCTACGTCCGGAACAACACCGAGGGCGTCGCTACAGATGATGTCGACCAGCTCGTAGCCCGGGCGGGCCAGTTCGGTGATCTGATGGCTGCCGGCCCCAACGGCCTGAGGCAGGCCCTGAGTGACTGCAGTACCGCCGATGAACAGCTGGAAGTCGCCGGCCGCGAGGGTGCCGCCCCATGAATTGGTGACTTGCTTGAGGAGGGTGATGGTCGCCGGCTGGGCGATGTCGTCGTTGATCACTTCGCATGTGGCGCTCTGGCCTGGTGCAAGCGTGACCTTACCGACGTCGGACAACACAGCGTGGGTCTTGTCGTCGACACATCGGATGGCAGTGAGTTCGTAGCCCGGCTGCTGGACCTCGCCGACGAGGTGCTCGACATTGGCTGCGACAGCAAGAGCGACGTTCTGATCCTGCGGGGCACCGTCGAGCAGCAGCTGGAAGTCTTCCGATGCGACGTTGCCGCCGCTGTCGGCGAGGGCTGTCTTGAACAGCGTGAGGGTTGCGTCGCACTCGTCGTCGTCGTCGTGATCTTTGATCGTCGTCGAGGTCTCGTGATCATCGTCGTGATCGCCGTCATCATCGACGGTCGACGACGTCTCGTCATCATCGTCGTGATCGCCGTCGTCGTCGTGATCGCCGTCATCATCGATGGTCGAGGAGGTCTCGTCGTCGTGTTCGCCGTCATCATCATCGTGATCGCCGTCGTCGTCGTTCTTGCACTCGTCGTCGTCGTGATCGCCGTCGTCGTCGTGATCGCCGTCGTCGTCGTCGTGCACGTCGGTGGTCGTCGTAGTCCCAGATGCGCTAGCCGTGATCAGACCAGGCGCGGACACCACCATCGCGGCCACCAGCAGAAAGAACGTGGCGATCACGGCCATGATCCGAGTTCGATCGCGCCAGCGAGTCTTCATCGAAACCCCGGTCCCCATGACGTGCCTCATCCTCGTCCTTCCAAATTGCGGTTCCGGTCCAGTCGGACCGCCCGCCTCGTTTTTTCAGAATACTGATCACCAGAAAGGGTGACGATGAGCCATTAGGCCCACTCACAGTGGGCAGCCAATCAATCACTCTTTGTAGTTCATAATGCTTTCGTCAATTGCGTCCGCTCTGGGTAGTTGCAGGCGACGCGGACCCCCACGTCAGAACACTAAACCCTCCGACGCCTCGCGGATCCAACAGAGCTTCAGCTTCGCTGACGCGGCTGCGCATCGTCAGCGCAGCGACGTCGGGCCGTGCAGCGGCGGCCACCCACGCCCGCCTACCATCCTCGACGAGCGATTCGATGCCGAATCGCCTCAGGAACGCGCTCTGCGACTCGATGAGCTGCGGGGATGGCAACTGGTCGATGCAGACCTGCGTGGTGATGTCCTGGCCCCCGGGATCGCGGAGGTAGTGGTCGCCGCGGCCATGCGCGCGATACGTACGAAGCCACTCTCGCCATGGCCGACCGGCCAGATCCGCCGTTCTCGGGGTGCAGTAGTCGACGACCATGACACTTCCTTGACAAAGCTGTCGGCGGGCATCGGCAACCCAATTCGACGCTTGAACCTGGATGGGGAGGCGTGAACCGTGGGGGGGCGAGGCCGGTAGCCAGTGCCAGGTTGGATCAGGCGCCAGCGAGGTCTCGACGAAGTTCGACTCACGCCCCAGCGACACCGCCACCTCTCTCCATCCCCCGTCGAAGACGGCAAGGCGGAAGGGCAGATTGTCGAGCAACTCGTTGGCGATCACCACACCCCGAATTGGCGGACCGGTTGGCAGTGCCGCTAGAGACCGCACGATGTCGGGTTGCTGCTTTCGCTGGTGATCCGAGACTTCGATCGTCACATAGTGGTTTCGCCATCGCGGCGCGGCCGCCAGCACCGTGCGCGCCAACGTGCCAGGACCCGCGCCGCACTCGACGATGGTGAAGTCGTCGGGCTCGTCGAGCCGGCGCCATTCCGTCTCAATCCATCGGGCCAGCACAGCGCCGAACAGCGGCCCGACCTCGGGCGAGGTGATGAAGTCTCCACGCCGCCCGGCCTGGCCGACGGCGGTGTAGAACCCTTCCTGGCCGTACAGGCAGATGCGCATGAACTCGTCGAAGCGAATTGCCCCGCCGGCGGCGATGATCGCCGCACGTAGTTCGTCAGAGGCCGAAGGCACCGGCGAGCTCGGTGATCCCGCCGTAGCCCGTGAAACCGGGCAACACACCGAACACCAGGGTGGCGACGCCGGTGATCGCCAACGCCGCCTTGATCGAGCCAGGAACGCGAATCGGTGTGGCGTCGCCGTCGGGCGCCGGCTTCATCCACATCTCGCGCATGATGGTCACGTAGTACGCCGTGGCGATCACGGCGTTGACTGCGCCGATCACTGCGATGCTGTAACCCCATCCACTTCTGGCGGTCAACACCGCGTTGAACGCTCCGAACTTCGCGTACCAACCGCCGAGGGGAGGGATTCCGGCCAGCGACGCGAGGAAGGCGGTCATCAACACGGTCAGGCCGGGCGCGTAGCCGAACAAGCCACCGAAGCTGGCTATCTCTCCACTGCGCGTCTTGCGACTGACGGCAATCACGACCGCGAACGCACCGAGGTTGGTCGCGGCATAGATGATCAGGTAGACGACGATGGCTCGCAACGATGTCTCGGCCGAACGGATCGAACCGGCGACGACGAGCGGCATCATGATGAACCCGCCCTGGCTGATGCTGCTGTACGCGAGCAAGCGCACGATGTTGGTCTGGCGCAGCGCCAGAACGTTGCCGACAGTCATGGTCAGCGCTGCCATCACCCAGAAGAACGGTCGGTAGACGCTGGCCGCCTGAGGAAAGGCGAGGTACACCAGCAACACCAGCGCGACGAACCCGGCCGCCTTCGACGCAACACTGAGAAATGCCGTGACCGGAGTCGGCGCACCTTCGTAGGTGTCGGGCGCCCACGTGTGGAACGGCACCGCGCTGACCTTGAAGGCGAACCCGACGATCACGAAGACGACACCCATCACCTCGATCCCACCGAGCTGGCCCTTGCCGGTGACGATCGCACCGATCGTCGTCAGTTTGGTGCTGCCGGTAGCCCCGTACAACAGGCTCATGCCGTACAGCATCACGGCGCTGGCGAACACACCGAGCAGGAAGTACTTGACACCGGCCTCGTTGCTCTTGCGGTCGCGCTTACGCCACGCAGCCATCATGTAGGCAGGGATCGACAGGAATTCGAGGGCGATGAAGACGCTGACCAGATCGCGTGACGACGCCATCATGATCATGCCCAAGATGCTGCTGAGCAGCATGACGTAGTACTCGCCCTGGTGGTACCCGCCTTCTTCGATCTCGTGCGTCGACAGCAACACCACGATGTATCCGGACAGCAGGAACAACGCCTTGAGAACCAGGCTGAAGTTGTCGATCACGTAGCGGTCGTCGAACATTGACCGCACATCACCGCCGATCACGCCGAGCGTGACCACCGGCAGCAGTGCGCCGAGCAACACGAAGCCCGACAATGTTGCCAGGATCCACTTCTTGTTCTCGGCGACGAAGAGATCGACGAGCAAGACCAGGCACAGCCCGGCGCCCAGCACGATCTCGGGCGCGAGCGCGTGATAGTCGACCGTCGGTGACACGAAGTCACTTGCCGCGAGTAACGACGAGACCATCCCTTACTTCCTGAACACCGCGGTGAGTTGGTCGACTGCTGGATCCATGACCTCGAACATCAACTGTGGGTAGACACCAAGCACGACGATCGCGATCAACAACGGCGTCCAGGCAATCCATTCGTAGATGTTGACGTCGTGGATGTCGTCGTGGTGCTCTTCGTTGGCGGCTGCACCCGCAGCATGCGCGTGCGCCCCGTGGCCGCTGAACTCGTCGGTGGGCTCACCGAAAGCGGTGCGCTGATACAGCCACAGCAAATAGCTGGCGGCCAGCACGGTGCCGATCGCGGCGATTACCATCAACGTGCGGAACAAGGGCTCGCTGAGCCCTTCGGCCGGGCTGTAGGCGCTGAGGATCGCCGGGAACTCACCCCAGAAGCCGGCCAAGCCGGGCAGGCCGAGCGACGCCATCGCGCAGAAGCCGAGGATCCAACCGAGCCGTGGCACCTGCTGCAACATGCCGCTGAGCCTGCTGATCTGCAGCGTGTGGTAGCGCTCTTTGACCGACCCGGCGATGAAGAACAACATGCCCGTGATCAAGCCGTGCGCGACCATGCCGAACAATGCTGCGTTGATGCCAAGGGTGGTCAGCGTCGAGATCCCGAGCATGACGAAACCCATGTGGGCCACCGACGAGAAGGCAATCAACCGTTTCATGTCGGTCTGGGCCAAGCACCCCAGCGCGCCGTAGATGATTCCGATCACAGCGAGAATGCCGATGACTGGTGCCCACTCGACCGCGGCCTGCGGTAGGAACGGCAGGGCGATGCGCACGAACCCGTACGTACCGAGCTTCAGCAGGATCGCGGCGAGGATGACCGAGCCCTGTGTCGGCGCTTCCGTATGGGCGTCGGGCAGCCAGGTGTGGAACGGGAACATGGGAACCTTCACGGCAAAGCCGATGAACATTCCGGCGAAGATCCAGATCGCCGTGTTCTTGGCAACGCCGCCGCCGTTCTCGATGAACCACTGGAACTTGAAGCTGGCCAGATCCGGGGTCGGGCTGTTGTTCTTGGTCACGACGAACAGGGCGATGAAGGCCACCAACATCAGCGCCGAACCGAACATGGTGTAGAGGAAGAACTTCAGAGATGCGTACTGGCGATTCTCGCCACCCCAAACGCCGATCATGAAGTACATCGGGAGCAGCACCAGTTCGAAGAACACGAAGAACAGGATCAGATCCTGAGCGATGAACGTGCCCGCCATGCCGGTCTGCAACACCAACATCAAGATGAAGAAGGCTTTCGGATTGCCGGGCGATGGCACGTGGTCCCACGAGTACACCATCACCAGCAGCGTGATCACCATCGACAGCAGGTACAGGGGCAAGCTGATGCCATCGAGGCCAACGGTGTACGTGGCCTTGATCGGACGGATCCAGTCGCTGGTGGTGAAGAACTGAAGTGTCGCCGCCTTCCCGTAGTCGAACTGCACCAGCGTGTACACGCCGACGAGCAGTGTCGCCAATGCGGTGACCACGGCCGTGCCTTTGACCATCGCCTCGACGCGCTTCGGGATGAACAGCATCACCAGCACGCCGACCAGTGGCAAGAACGTGCCGAGGCTCAGCAGCCATTGTTGGTTTTCGAGTACATCCATGAGTTCCTCTAGCTGTTGACGAGTACGAGTACGAGTGCACCGACCGCTGCACTACCGAAGAGCAACGCTCCATACAGGCTGACCTTGCCCGACTGCACGGG
>JANOCR010000284.1:0-4832 GCA_031412355.1 Ilumatobacteraceae bacterium
GGCACGACGGCACCGTACAGAGCGTTGTAGGTCCGCGTGAACGCATTGTGATTCGTGGTGACGACCGGAAGGTTCGGGTATCGCATCGAGTACAGCGGCCCGGCCAACGTGTGATCGTGAACCACGTCAGCATCTTTCACCAGCTCGTAGGCGCCGATCACGTTCTCCAACTCGATGATGGAGCGGCCCATGCGAACAGCGTCCTCGGCGGGGATGACCGATGCCTTCGGCACGTCGCACTGCGAGTCCGGATGGCACACCAACAGGATTTCGTGGCCCGCAGCCTTCAGACCACGCGCCAGTTCGTCGAGCACGGCTTCGGTCCCGCCGTAGGCCGGCGCGGGAACAGGGAGCCACGGCGGGGCAATGATGGCGATGTCCATATCGTTCTCCCTCGGTCGGCCGGGCGATTACCGGAGCTTGCGGACTGTCTCCGAGCCTGCGGCTTCGGCGGTGTGTGTACGCGTCGCCAGATCGCCTGCTCTCACGGATGCCGTCGAATGGAGCCGATTGAGGAAGTGCCGTGCCCAGCGATGCACGTCGTTGTGTTGCACGGCCGCACGCATCGTCTTCAACCGCGCCGCCTTCTCTATCGCCGGCATTTGTATGGCCTTCAACAGAGCGCGCTTGATCGCCTCGATGTCGTAGGGATTCACGATCAAGGCGCCGTCGAGGTCCTGCGCTGCCCCGGCGAACTCGCTGAGGATCAGCGTGCCACCGAGATCGCGGCGCGCTGCGACGAACTCCTTGGCTACCAGGTTCATGCCGTCGGCCAGCGAGGTCACCACCAACGCGTCGGCAGCGCGGAACCATGCTGCCATGCCGGCTTCGTCGAGCGAAGAATCGATGTAGACGACCGGCACTGAGCCGTTGCTGCGCTGATGCTTGTCATTGATCCGCTGGATCAGGTGCTCGACTTCCTCGCGTTCGTCTTCGTACGCCGCAACGTCAGTTCGGCTGGGCACGGCGACCTGTACGAACGAGCACGTCTCAGGGTCGAGCAGCCCCTGGTCGAGCAACTCGCCGAACGCGCGCAACCGCTGCGAGATGCCCTTCGTGTAGTCCAGACGATCGATGCCGAGAAAGATCGACGAGACGCCGAGGTCCTGGCGAAGCCGCGCTCCGGCCGGCGCTGCGTTCTCGCCCACCACGTTCCAATGGGCGAAGTCGACAGAAATGGGGAAGCAGTCGACGTCGACAACGTGGAAGCCGTCGAACAGCAGGTGCCCGCTGGGCCGCGCGTCGACCAACCGTTCGGCCGCGGCAACGAAGTTGGCAACGTCGTCGGCCACCTGGAAACCCAGCACGTCGGCACCCAGCATGCCCTTGAGCACTTCCTTGCGCCACGGCAGCATCGAGAACAGCTGAACGTTCGGAAAGGGGATGTGCAAGAACAGCCCGATGCGCAGATCGGGCCGCTTGGCACGGATCAGTTCCGGTGCCAGCAGCAGGTGGTAGTCGTGCACCCACACGGTTCCGCCGACTGGCGCGATCCGCGTCACAGCAGCAGCGAAACGCCGATTTACGATGCGGTAAGAATGCCACCAGGCGCGGTTCAGCTCGACCTTTCGCAGTCGACCGTGAAACAACGGCCACAGCACGGCGTTGGCGAAACCCTGGTAGTACCGCTCGAACTCGTCGTCGGACAACGCCACAGGGTGCAGTCGCAGATCCCCGTGATCGAACGGCTTGAGGCGACCTGCGTCGGGGCCGGCCCAGCCCACCCACTGCGTACCCGCGGTGGTCACCGACGACAGCGCCGACGCCAAGCCCCCTGGGCTGGTGTTGAGCTGTCCATCGGCATTGACTTCGACCGGCAGCCGATTGGCCGCCACGACGAGTCCTTTCATCAGTCCAGGCCCCTTCAACACATTGACTTCCAAACTTGGACAAGCCCGCCCGTGTACCCGATCGTACCCCCACCGAAACGGCGCGGCTCCCATGTGGGTGCGGCGGTGCCATTGTGGTGCTGAGTCGGGTAAGAAGGGGCGTGCACGAAATGGTGATCGCCGTCGACGTCGACGGGACGCTCTACGACGGCAGTGGCATAGCCGACGAGGCGGTCAAGGCATTGCGCCAGGCCAAGGACGACGGTCACACCGTGGTGATCGTCACGGGCCGCCGGTGGGAAGAACTCGGTAACGTCGCACCCGACATCGTGGAGCTGACCGACCGAGTGGTGTGCGAGGAGGGCGGTGTGCTGGTGAACGTCGCCACCGGCCGCATCTCGCTGCTTGCCGATCCTGCCGAACCCGAGCTGATCGCCGGGTTGCTGGCGGCCGGCGTGCCCTCACTCGACATTGGTCACGTCGTGGTCGGGGCACCAACATCGGCTCTTGATCTGGTCACCGAAGTACGCGATCGGGTGGGCAGCCGTCGAGCCATCATCACCAACAAGGGCTCGATCGCGCTCACACCCGATGGCTGCGACAAGGGCAGCGGCCTTCGCGCCGCGATTGCCGATCTCGACCTGCACGACGTACCGATTCTGGCGATCGGCGACGCCTCGAACGATCTGGCGATGTTCAAGATCGCCACGATCGCGGTCGGCGTTGCTAACTCTGACGACGCTGTGCGAGCCTCTGGCGTGCCGCTGACCACGGCCAGCGTCGGCCTGGGTGTGGCTGAGGCACTCCGTCGATTTCTACCGGGTCGGTCCCAGGACTGAACACCTCGGCAGTTGACACCTCGTGTTGCGGTGTGACTGCGTCTACGCCGATCTCGCGAACACTGACAGCACCGTCGTCGATGCGCACGTCGAACCACCGGTCGACCAGGCGAACGCCGGTGAACATCAGGTCGTCCTCGACCGCACCATCGATCGGTGTCGCCTGCAGACCGTGCTCGGGATCGGGTTCGAGCCCCAGCATTGTGCGCAACAGCAGAAAGGGCGTCGCCGCTGCCCATGCCTGAGGTGAACACGAGGTCGGAAACGGTATCGGTGTCTCGACGTCTTCACGATCGAGCCCGCAGAACAGCTCTGGCAGTCGACCGTTCCAGGCCTCCGATGCAGCCAACAAGCCCTTGGCGACCAGCAGCGCCGCTGCGTCGTAGCCGTATGCCTTCATCCCCACCGCGCACAGCGCACCATCGTGCGGCCACACCGTGCCACAGTGGTAACTCATCGGGTCGTAGGCGCGTTCGTCGGCAGCGAGTGTGCGAATGCCCCAACCGTTCCACATCTCCAACGACATCAACCGCTCGACCACCCGTCCGGCATGTTCGTCGGACACGATGCCGCTCCACATGCAATGACCGATGTTCGATGTCAACGAGTCGACGGGTTTCTTGTCGGGGCCGAGGGCGACCGCGTACCAGCCGAGGTCTTCGAGCCAGAAGTCGCGATTGAACCTGTCCTTCAATTCCTCGGCGAGTTGGTCGCAGCGCGCGGCCACATCGGGTTCGCCGAGTCTCACGGCGATGGCCGCCCGTACCCTGTACGCCGCGTACGCGTAACCCTGCACTTCGCACAGCGCCAGTGGTGCCTCGGCAACCCGGCCGTCGCGATAGCGAATTCCGTCGGCAGAGTCCTTCCACCCCTGATTCGACAAACCGCGCTCGGAAGTCTTGTGGTACTCGATGTACCCGTCGCCGTCTCGATCGCCGTAGTCCGTCATCCACGCCAGCGCCTTGTCGGCGTATGGCAGGAGCTCGCGCAGGGCCTCGTCGCCGAGCCCCCAGCGACTCAGTTCGCCGAGCAGCACGACGAAGAGCGGGGTCGCATCAACCGACCCGTAGTAGGTGCTGCCACCGGTGAGCGTCGGCGATTCGACGCCGAGGTACCGGGTCTCGTGCATGATTCGGCCCGGTTCTTCCTCCGACATCAGGTCGATCTGTCGACCCTGCAGCTCGGCGAGTGCCTCGAGCACACCGATCGCCAACGTCGGATCGATCGGCAGCGCCATGTACGCACTGATCAGTGCATCACGACCGAACAATGTCATGTACCACGGCGCTCCGGCGGCAATCACCGGGCGGCGACGGCCTGTGGGGTCGTGAAGGCGCAACGCCCCGAGATCCTCGATCGAACGGTCGTAGGCGGCGCTCAGCTTCCGATCCGCCGTGCGCAACTTCGGCACCGACCACAGCCAGTTCTCACTGCGGTTGGCAGCGTTCCTGAGCGTCGGGTGATGGTGCCGGCGCTCGATCCACGAATTGCCGAGCGCCACGGTGAGATCGAGTTGGATCACACACACGCCGTGGCGCTCGATGTCGACACTCCACACGAACCCGTGGGTAGAGACCCGCACGGGTGGCCCGCTGACGCTGAGCTCCGCCTGGCGGTGCACGTCGCCCAGGCGCCAGCCGAAGAGCAAGCTGGCTTCTTTGACCTCCAACGAGTGCTCGCCCTCGCTGCTGGGCCGGCCTTCCTTGATGGCGAACACATCGGCGAAGTCGGCGGCGACCTCCAACTCGACAACGGTTGACACCGTTGCCGCACCCGTGTTGCGCAACTCGACCTGCTCGTGCCAGATGGACCCGAGCTGCCTGCGTCGGATGACCAGCAGTCTTGGATCCATCGGATTCCTGGCCACCGAGCGTCCCACGAACGTGGCCCCGCTGGCGTCGGCGAGACTGACCGTGAGTGGCTCGACGGGCACACCGCCCACGAGCAGGCGGGCCTGGCTCAGCACCCTCATGTCGGCGAAGAAAACCCCATGGGTGGGGCTCGTGCTGAAGTCGCCAGACCGACCGCTGAGACAGAATGTCTGACCGTCGACCAGAGTGATCAGACCGGTCGTATCGCCGTGGCTTGTGGGCTCGCCGGCGAGCACCCACGGGCTGGGAGCGGCTGCAGTCATCGACTCATCCTGCCTGATGCACGACGTCGC
>JANOCR010000285.1:0-20045 GCA_031412355.1 Ilumatobacteraceae bacterium
CGTGTCGTGGTGCACGACGGATTCGAAGCCGAGGCGGTCCGCGCCGCGGCCGAAGCAGGCGCCACGTTGGTGTCGTTGGTTCCGACCGCACTCCGGCGCATCGATCCAGACCTCTTCCGCTTCATCGTGCTCGGCGGGTCGCGGCCGCCCGCCGACCTGCCCGCCAATGTGGTCACGACGTACGGAATGACCGAGACAGGGAGCGGCGTGGTGTACGACGGGCGACCCCTCGACGACGTCGAGATCCGCGTCGACGCGCAGGCCGAGATCCACCTGCGCTGCCCCATGCTGCTGCGCTGCTACCGCGACGGCTCCAACCCATTGGTCGACGGCTGGTTCGCGACGGGCGACCTCGGCGAGATTGGCGACGACGGCCGGCTGACCGTGCACGGCAGGCGCGACGACATGATCGTCACGGGTGGAGAAAACGTGTGGCCAGCGGTGGTCGAAGCTGCGTTGTCGGAACACCCGGCGGTCGCCGCCGTCACCGTCGCCGGGATGCCAGACATCGAATGGGGGCAACGCGTCGTCGCCTGGGTCGTACCCACCGATGCGTCGAGCCCGCCGACGCTGGAATCAATTCGCTCGATCGTCGCGGCATCCCTGCCGATGTACATGGCACCGAAAGAGATCTATCTCGTCGACAGTCTTGCGACCACCTCGTCGGGCAAGGTGCGTCGACAGGAATTGCCCGACTAACCGACTAAGGTCGCCCTTCATGCGGAATGATTGTTCGGAACACTCGATGAACTTGGTCGGAGCGGCCCAGGGTGAATTCGACTGACGTCTCGGCTCGGCTCTCGCCCGCCTACTGGCGTCTGTGGACGGCTAGTGCCATCTCCAACCTCGGCGATGGTGTCCTCATCGTCGCCCTGCCTCTGCTCGCCTCACGGCTCACGCGCAGCGAGTTGTCGATCGCGTTCATCGGTGTGGCCGCGGCACTGCCATGGTTGCTGCTGTCGCTTCCGATCGGAGCCATGGTCGACCGCATCGATCACCGACTGCTCATGGTGCGCGCCGACGTCTTTAGGGCCACGGTGGTCGGCGCCCTGGCAATCGTGGTCGCATTGGAGAACGCCGAGATCTGGATGTTGTGGCTCGCGGCCGGCTGCCTCGGCGTCGCCGAGGTGTTCTTCGACAACGCATCGCAAGCGATGGTGCCGTCGTTGGTGCCGCTCGAGGCTCTCGAAAAGGCCAACGGTCGCCGGTTCGCTGTCGAGATTGCGGCCAACAGTTTCGTCGGCACCCCGATCGGCAGTCTGCTGTTCGTCTCCGCAATGTGGCTGCCGTTCGGCTTCGACGCGGCCACCTTTGCCATCGCCGCGGCCCTTGTGTTCACCATTCGGGCTGCTACGACATCGAAGCCATCGACCACAGAAAAGCCGCGCCTCTTGCGTACCGAGATCGCCGAGGGCCTGCGCTGGCTGTCGGGAAATCGCGTATTGCGCGGCCTTGCGATCGCTGCCGGGCTATCGGTCCTCGGGATGCAGATGACGGCGGCGATCTTCGTGCTGTTCGCGCAAGACCTGCTCGACATCAGCGACCGCTGGTATGGCGCCCTGATCGCGATCGGCGCGATCGGTGCCGTTGCCGGCGGCCTGGTGGCCGAGCGCCTGACCAAGAAGTTTGGTTCGCTGGCGATCATCTACGGAACCGTCATCGTGTGGACGCTGTGCATGTTCGCCGAGGGGTTCTGGCCGCGCCTTTGGGTCAGTGCCGCAGCGACAGTGGCGATGGCATTCGGAACAATGGTGTGGAACACCGTGACGGTCTCGCTGCGCCAACGGATCGTCCCACCGCACCTGTTCGGACGGGTCAACAGCGTGTACAGGTGGCTGGTCTGGGGCTCGATCTCGATCGGTGCAGCACTCGGCGGCGTCGTCGCCCATCAGTTCGGGCTGCGCGCACCTTTCTTCGTTGGCGCCGCCTTCGGCGGGGTCGCCCTGCTCTCACTGTTCTTCTCGATCACGCCGGGCACGCTCAGCGACACAGTACGGAGACCGCAAATGTCCGCCATCGCAGTCGCAGCCGGTGCCATGGACGACACTCCTGTCGACTTGGGGGAATCATGGCCGGAAGACTTCCGCTGACGACTAGAAAGCCGCCAACCACAACACGCTGCTCACGACGGGGTGCAATAACTGGCAGTTCGACGCCCAGCGACGCTCTACCGCATCTGATCCCTGTCCGTGCGCACCAGAAAATTCACTTCGATCGTTCCAGATTCGATGGCGACAGCATGAGGGACGCCTGGCGGAATGGGGTGGCGGTCGCCAGCGCCTAGATGGAGTGCGACCGCCGGCTCCGTCTGCATCGTGATCTGCGCCGAGCCCGACATCACACGTAACAGCCCCCAGGTGCCCGTTGCCACACGGTGGTTCCGTCGCAATCCCCCCGGCAACGTCGACTCATCGAACGGACCGGCGGTGCGCACAACCGTGAGCCCCTCGGGTAGCTCGAATCGGTCGCACAGCGGACAGTCCAGTGTCGAGCCGAGGTGTTCGTGTCGTCCGCTCTCCGTCTCGACCCAGGGTCGAGGTGCGAATGGCGGGCAGTGACGCACGTGTTGCGCATGGAGACAGGCGAGGTCCGCCACCCAGTCGCCGAGCTCGTCCTGCTGGAATCCGGTGATCTCGCGCTGCACGACGTCCATCCAACCTGAGAAGGACGTCGATCCGACGGCGCGGGCGACGGATCGCCGATTCATTGTGACGGTGGAGACGTTTGCGCGAGACAAACCGCGGTCGGCCACACTTTGTCTCGCGCAAATCGCTTTTGCCGGTCGCCGCCCACCGCCACCGCTACGACGCCGACCCGACGGCGCTGGCGCACACCTCCAGTTCCATGCCGTCCGGATCGCGGAAGAACAGTGACCATTCGTCACCAAGCCGCTGGATCTCGCCGATCTCCGCGCCGGCGGCAACCAGCCGGTGCTTGACCTGCTCGAGCACTTCTTTCGAGTCGACGGCGAGCGCATAGTGATCGATGGCTCCGCGGTGACCCTGCTTGCGGCGTTCGCCGATGATGTCGTCGGCAGCGACCTCGAACACGTTGAGCCACGCACCGCCCCCGAGATCGAGAATCGACATCCGCGGATGGTCGCCTTCGGCATCCATCTCGAACACCAAGTCGGCCTCGAACGCCGCCCGGTAGAACGCTACGGTGCGTTCCATGTCGGAGGTCAAGGTAGCGACATGGTTGAACCCCGAAGTAACTGGCATGAGGTGAACCCTTCCTTGTCTCGAACTAGTTCATTGCTCCTGAGCGCACTCCCGCGCCGCCGTCGATCACGTAGGTCTCGCCCGTTATCCACGACGCCAGGTCGGATGCCAGGAATGTGGCCAGGTTGGCGATGTCTTGCGGCTCGCCGAGGCGGCGCAGCGGCATCGAGGCCGCCAGGCTGTCGCCGTAGTTGGCGACCAGCACGGCCGCAAAGTCGGTCTTCACCAGGCCAGGGGCGATGCCCACGACCCTTGTGGGACCGAGTTCGCCGCCCAACTGCCGGGTCAGGTGGATGAGGGCTGCCTTGGTCAGGTTGTACACGCCGAGGGCGCCCTCGCTGCGCAAGCCGCCGACCGAGGCGATGTTGATGATCACGCCCGGCTTGTCGCGCATCGCCTGTTCCCATGCCGCCTGGCACCAGAAGACCGGGCCGCGCAGATTGACCTGGAATGTCTTGTCGAACCGTCCCTCGTCGACCTCCAGCGTCGGGCCAAAGTACGGATTCGTCGCAGCGTTGTTGACGAGGATGTCGAGCCCACCGAATCGTTCGATGGTCGCGGCAACGCATGCCTTGGCCGAGGCCACGTCGCCTGCGTTGGCCGCGAAGACAGCAGTCTCACCAGCCGCCCCCGATTCGTCGATCTCGGCCGCGGCGACTTCCAGTTGGTCCTGCTTGCGCGAGCTCAGCATCACCTTGGCGCCGGCCTCGGCGAGCGACCCGGCGATCGCTCGCCCTATTCCCTTCGAGGCACCCGTCACCAGCGCGACCTTGCCCTCCAACGAAACCAGCATCTGGCAAAACTAACTGGTGTTGGCATGCGGCAACGAGGCGCCGCCATCGGGCTCGAGGCTGACCCTGACGCGGCGAATGCGCCGACCCTTCACCTCAGTCGCCGTGAAGCGCCATCCATCCTTGCTCACGCTCTCGCCCATCTCGGGCACGTGTTCGAGTGTTCCGAACAGGAAGCCGGCAACGGTTTCCCAATCGTCATCGGGTAGTCCGAGGTCAAGCAGTTCGTTGAGGTCGGAGATGCTCATGCCGCCGTCGACCGAGTAGTCGCCATTCGGAAGGCGCTGGAACTCGGCGTCGTCCAGGTCGTGCTCGTCGACGATTTCGCCGACCAACTCCTCGAGACAGTCCTCCAGCGTGATCAGCCCGGCCAGCGCACCGTACTCGTCGGCCACGAGGGCGAGATGGAACTTCTCGGCCTGCATCTCGCGCATCAATCGATTGACCGGCTTGTTCTCGGGAATGAACCGGGCACTGCGGACCAGCTCCGTCAGGGGGTGATCGCCCTGGCCGATTCGCTCGGCACGCATCAGGTCCTTGGTGTACGCGAGTCCGACCACGTCGTCGTCGCCGCCCGCACCAAGCACCGGCATTCGGCTGAAGCCATGTCCAATGGCCACGTCGAGTGCCTCGGTGATGGTCATCGAATCGTCGAGCGTCACGATGTCGGGACGCGGCATCATCACCTCGCGCGCCACAGTGTCGCCAAACTCGATGATGCTCTCGATCAGCTCTCGTTCCTCGTGCTCCACCACACCGTCGTCGGCTGCCGTCTCGACGATCCCGAGTAGCTCTGACTCCGTCACGAACGGGCCCTGCTCCAGGCCCTTGCCTCGAACAATGACGTTGGTGAGCGATATCAGCCACCGTGACACCACTCGCAACGGCGGAAACGCCACGAGCGCACTGATCGGTCGCGCAGTGGCAAGGGCGGCCTTTTGGGGATACAGCACCGCATATGTCTTCGGCACCGCTTCGGCCAGGACGAAGAACACCAGCACGTTCAAAGCGACGCCGACGATCACGCCGTAGGTACCCCACAGACGGGCGGCCAGGATGCCGGTGAGGGTGGCCTGCACGGTCTGACAGAGGTTGACGGTGAGCAGCAGTGGATTGACCCATCGCTCCGGTGCGCCGACCAACTTCTTCAGGGCGCGACCAGATTTGAATCCCTGATCTGCGAGGGATGCCGCCTTCGGCTTGGTGATGCGCGACAGAGCCATCTCCGCAACCGACGTGAAGATGAGCACGATCAGCAGGACGAAGATCGTCACGAGCATCAACATGTCGACGTTGTTGAACGCGATCACGAGATGACGTGCTCCTGGCGGAAGGTGGCCGGCGCGGCGCCGTGCCACACGTAGAGCTCGAGGAGTTCCCTCTCGCGTGCCTGCATCGCGACCCGTTCGACGTCATCGGCGTGATCGTGGCCCAGCACGTGCAGCACACCGTGAACGACCAACAGGGCCAACTCGTCGTCGACCGTGCCGGCGTGTTCCGGTGCCTGTCGCGCCGCGACCGCAGGACAGATCACCACATCGCCAAGTAACAGCGGCATGTCGGCCGGGTCCGGCGGTGCGCGATCCGGGCCGCGGCTGGGCGGTTGACCATGCTGAACCATCTCGGCCTCGGCCGCGTCGATCGGGAATGCCAACACATCCGTCGGGCCCGGCTTACCCATGTAGCTGTCGTTCAACTCAGCCATCTCCCGTTCGCTGACGAAAAGTACCGCTAGTTCGGCAAGCCCTCGGACACCCTCGGCCACCAATACCTCGAGCGCGAGCTGTTGCCACCGTTGCAGATCGACTGGGATGTCGTTCTGTTCATCGGCGCAAAACACCTCGGGCACCCCGTCGCCGCCGACCCGCTGCTGGCGGGCGAGGCGCGGACGGCCATCGTCGCTCACGGTCGCGCGGCCTTGCGTTCGTCTTGTCGTCCGTAGGCGGCCACGATGTCGGCGACAATCCGATGGCGAACGACATCGCCTGTTCCAAGACGCACGAACGCGAGCCCTTCGATGCCAGCCAGGGTGCGCTCGAGGCCCAGCAGACCACTGCGGCCGTCGGGCACGTCGACCTGCGTCGTATCGCCGGTGACGACGACCTTGGAGCCGAACCCGATTCTGGTCAGGAACATCTTCATCTGCTCTGGCGTCGCGTTCTGTGCTTCGTCGAGGATGATGAAACTGCTGTTCAGCGTGCGGCCCCGCATGAAAGCCAGGGGAGCCACTTCCACCGCCTGCCGTTCGAGCAAACGTTGCGCGCCCTCCGGTTCGACCATGTCGTAGAGGGCGTCGTACAACGGACGCAGATATGGATCGATCTTGGCCATCAGGTCGCCAGGAAGGAAGCCCAGGCGTTCGCCGGCCTCGACCGCAGGCCGAGTGAGGATGATTCGTTGCACCTGTTTGGACTGCAGCGCCTGAACAGCCATCGCCACCGCCAACCAACTCTTGCCGGTACCGGCAGGTCCGAGACCGAAGGTGATCACGTTGTTGCGGATGGCGTCGATGTAGCGCTTCTGGCCGGCCGACTTCGGCCGCACCGGCTTGCCCTTGGCGCTGCGCATGATGTCGTCCGTCAGCACCGTGCTGGGCCGCTCGTTGTCGTGCACCATGGCGATCGAACGCCGCAGCATGCCCTCTTCGAGGTGCTGCCCGCCTTGAAGGACCACGATGAGTTCCTCGAACAACCTGCTGACCAGTTCGGCTTGCGGGCCGTCGACGGTGATCTCGTTGCCCCTGACCACGATGGTCGCCGCCGGGAAGGCCTGCTCGATGGCTCGCAAGTTGACGTCGCGTTGACCCAGCAGCGCGGGCATGAGATGCGCACCTGGGACGATGACGCTGTACACCCCTGTGAGCGAGGTCATGTAGTCATCGGGGGCATGTGGTCAGCGCGGTCATGGGCAAGTTGGGCCCGGGATGGGACTCATTTGCCCATACGGTAGCGAACCGATGGAAGTTCCGTGACACCGTCGCTATCGCCGAGCAGGCACACCGGTGGAGCGCTCGGCTTGTGCCGGCTCCGCCACGGGTTTTTCGACATAGGCAGACGTCGCTGCGAAGTCGATGCAGAAGTAGCGCGAGACGTCGAGCGGAACCAGCGGGGCGCCGCTGACCACCATCTTGGCCAATCGTTCCATCATCAGCGCCACCCCGCCCTCGTCGCGGGGCTGGTTGATCTCGGGAGAATCGAACACCAACAGCGCGCCCTCGGCGGCCTCGGTCCCCAAGACATCGCGCGCCATCCGCGTCAGTGCTCCCTTGGCGGCATACCGTGGGTGAACGACCACGAACAGGATGTAGTGGACGGCTCCACGGCGGGCATGATCCGTGAAGTGGCGTTCGAAGAACGGCTGGCTGAGGTAACGGGTGGCGGCGATGTCGGTGGCGATCAGCACCATTGCGACTGGCTCGTCGTCGGCCCACAGCACCCACAGACGGTTGGTGGGATCAGCGATGGCCGCGTCGAACTCGGAGCGAAAGAACATCTCCCGGCTTGCCGACTCCTCTGCCGTCTTGCGGTAAGCCAGTTCGTACAGATCCCACAGACGTTCGAGCAAGCCACGTTCAACCACGGAGTTGTGGCGGGTGACGAACATCGAGGAATTCCTGCCTTTCCGGTGACTGCTCGCGCGGGGAAAACCACCCCTTGTGCAATTTGGGTCTTTCGTGTAGCCTAACGAGACGCTTCGGACGGGGTGTGGATGCATGCTGTTCGACGTCGTACGGGTTACGGGAGGCGTATTGAAGCGGGCGCTTGCCCCCCTTACTTGGTGGGCGATTGGAATCGGGTACCTCTTGGCGTTAGGCGTCATCGTCGTGCCCGTGGACTGGTTGGGCACCGTCGCGTATCTTGTCGCGGCACTCTCACTCGTAGTGGCAACGTGCATCGCCGCCCGCGTTCACCACCTCAACGGGCGCTTCGTGCTCGCCGTCAGCGCGATCGGTGGCTTCTTCGCCGCATCGCAGATCGTCGACAGCCTCGGCGACAGCACGGCGTTCACACGAGCATCGAACCTGCTGGGGCTGTTCGGATCGATCTGCATCATCATCGCCCTCGTCAACATGCTCAGCGGCCGGGCCTCGGCCAACATCCGCTCGGTGCTCGGCGACGCCTTGATCGTCGGCCTCGGAAGCTGGTTGATCAGTTGGGTCGCGTTGATCGAGCCGGCGCTACGCAACCGTGGCGGATCCCTGGGCGATTCGATTCTCGATGGCTCCTATCAACCCGCCGGGACGGTGGTGCTGTTCCTGCTCGTGCTCTTGTTGTTCTCGGGCTCGGGTACCCGTCAGGCGTCGGTGTGGCTGGTCACGCTGGCGATGGCGTTGAACCTCGCAGCCGATGTGCTGTGGGGACTTGCCGCTGCCGACCATCTGGGCGACGGCGCGACTCGCACGTCGATGGCGCTCTACGTCGCCGCGTACTTCACCGCGTCGGGCGCATTCATCCACCCCACGGTGGTGTGGTTGAAGCGCTCGGTCAACGAACCAATGAACAATCGCATCTTCGGACGGCTGATCCTCACGACGTCGTCGCTGATCATTCCCATCATCGCCCTTGCGGCAACGGGGCCGGCCGATCGGCTCGATGGGCTCGTCCGTTCTGTCTCGGCGTTGGTCCTGGCGGGGGCCGTCACGTTGCGTGTGACCCAGTCGGTGAGGGCCAACGGCCGTACGCAGGCGGACCTGCGCCACAGCGCTCAGACCGACGCACTGACCCATCTGCCCAACCGAACATTGCTGCTCGAACGGATCAACGAATGCCTGCGCATGGCGTGGCAGTCCGACAGTCACCCGACGCTGTACTTCGTCGACCTCGACCGATTCAAGAACATCAACGACAGCCTTGGCCATGCCGCTGGCGACGAGGTGTTGAAGATGGTCGCCATCCGTCTCAGCAGGGCTGCGCCCGAGCATTCGACCGTCGCGAGGCTGTCGGGTGACGAGTACGTCGTGCTGGACCCGTCGACGCGCTCCCCCGGCTCGTCGTTGGCGCTGGCCGAACGCCTCCTGTCGATCTTCCGTGAGCCGCTGCCGATCAGCCAAGGCGACGTGTTCGTGACAGCCAGCATCGGGGTCGCCTCCCTGAGCCCCAGCAGCAGTTCGTCGGCCGAAGACCTGTTGCGTCACGCCGACACCGCCATGTATCGAGCCAAGGACGCCGGCCGCAACTGCCTCGCCGTCTACGACGAATCGATGCACGAGCGTGTCGCCCACCGCCTGTCGGTCGAGACTGCGCTGTACCGAGCGCTCGATCGCCGCGAACTGCGTCTGTTCCACCAACCGATCCTCGACCTCGAGTCTGGCGACGTCGTCGGGTTCGAAGCCCTCATGCGCTGGCAGCAGGCCGACGGCACCATGGTGTCGCCCGCCGAGTTCATCCCGATCGCCGAAGACACGGGAACGATCGTGCCGATCGGATCATGGGCTCTGCTCGAGGCACTGACTCAGCTACGGCACTGGATCGACGACGGTGTGTGCAGCGAGTCGGCGACGATGTCCGTCAACGTGTCACCACGACAGCTGAGCGATCCCAACTTCCCGTCGATCGTCAACGAAGCACTCACGCGCTCGGGCGTCTCGCCGCAACTCCTGTGGCTCGAGGTAACCGAGAGCGTCATGATCGCCGAGCCCGAACTGGCCCTGGCAACCCTGCGACGCGTCCGTTCGTTGGGCGTGCGCATCGCCCTCGACGACTTCGGCACGGGATACAGCTCGCTGTCGTTGCTGCAGAAGTTCCCGCTGCAACGAATCAAGATCGACCGGGCGTTCGTGCACGGAGTCGCCGACAACCCCAACGACCGGTCCCTGGTGCGCACGATCGTGGCGATGGGCCGCTCGCTGGGCCTCGACATGGTCGCAGAGGGTGTCGAGAGCGTGCATCAGTTGCAGGTGCTCAGCGACCTCGGGTGTACCAAGGCGCAGGGCTACCTCATCAGTCATCCCGTGCCGGCCGACGCAATGCGCAGCACCGTGGCAGCGCTCGAACGCCTCGGCCAGTTCCCTGGCCTGCGTCCGGCACCGACCAGCTACTCGACGCGCCAGCCGTAATCCCCCACTGCGCTCGTTCGCTCGTGCACAAGCCGTCACGCGACCATCTCGGCGGTGGATAAAGTCCCGTCCACGGCTAGGTAGTTCGAGCATTGCCAACGACGACTGATCATGGGGGTCAAGCCGGTGGACGTCATCCCAACACAGCGCATCCGCAATGTGGTACTGGTCGGCCACAGCGGCTGCGGCAAGACCACACTGGTCGAGGCTCTGCTCCATCGAGCCGGTGTCACCACCCGCATTGGCAAGGTCGAAGACGGTAACACCGTCACCGGCACGGACCCGGAGGAGGTCAAACGGGGCATGTCGTTGTCGCTCGGCATCGCCCCGTTCGAGTGGCAGGCAACCGACGGAGAGACCTACAAGATCAACCTGCTCGACGCCCCGGGTTACGCCGACTTCGTCGGCGAGGAGCTAGCGGCACTCAGCGTCGCCGACTTGGCGGTGCTCGTGGTCAGCGCTGTCGACGGCATCGAGGTCGGCACCGAGTTGGCGTGGGAACGATGTGTCGCCAGCAACATCCCGCGACTCGTGTTCGTCAACAAAGATGACAAGCCGCGAGCCAACTTCCACAACGTGCTCGCCTCGCTGCAGGCGAAATGGGGCCACGGCTTCGTGGCTCTCGAGTTGCCTCTTGGTGAGGAGGAGTCGCTGCACGGCATTGCCGACGTGTTGTCGGACCAGGCATTCGAGTACGACCGCGACGGTCGTCATCACACCGCCCCGCTACCGCCCGAAATAATCGATGAGGAGCACCGGATCCACGACGAGCTCGTCGAAGAGATCGTGTCGGGCGACGACGACCAGCTCGAGCGCTACCTGTCGGGTGATGTGCCGACCGCCGCCGAGCTGGAACGAACTCTGGCCCACGAGGTGCTCGATTGCCTCGAGTTCCCTGTGCTCGTCGGGTCGGCGCTCACCGGTGTCGGCATCGATCGGTTGGCCGACTTCATCTGCGAGATCGGCCCGGCACCGTCCGACCGGCCGATGGCTGTCGTCGCGGGCACCGAGCAGATCCACGTCCCAGCGGATCCCACCGCCCAACCCCTCGCCTATGTGTTCAAGACACTCGCCGACCAATTCGTCGGCCAGGTGTCGCTATGCAAGGTCGTCTCAGGCACGATCTCGCCAGACGACCGCCTGATCGCCAGTTCAACCTCGGCTGAAGAGCGTCTGCATGGCCTGTTCCACATGCGCGGCAAGGAGCAGTTGCCCTGCATCCGCGCCGTTGCCGGCGACATCGTGGCCGTGGCCAAGCTGACCAACACCTCGACAGGATCCACACTCGCGCCACGCAACATGCCTGTGCGTGTCATCGGCCAGCAACCGGCCCCGCCAGTGTTCGGACTGGCCCTGAAGCCGCTGACCCAAACGGACGACGACAAGCTGTCGGGCGCGTTGCACCGTCTGCTCGCCGAGGATCCATGCCTAAGCGTCGATCGCAACCACGCCCACCAGACCGTGCTCAGCGGCGCAGGCGACACACACCTCGCGGTCGCCCTCGAGCGTTTGGCTCGCAAGTTCGGTGTGCACGTCCAGACCGAGGACGTTCGTGTGCCGTACCGCGAGACTGTTGTCGGCACGGGCGATGCCGAGGGCAAGGTCAAGAAGCAGTCCGGTGGCCACGGGCAGTACGCCGTCGCCAACCTTCGCGTCAGCCCGCTCGAGCGCGGCGCAGGCTTCGAGTTCGTCGATTCGATCGTTGGCGGGGCGATCCCTCGCAACTACATCCCCGCCGTGCAGAAAGGCATCGAAGAAGCGATGACATCCGGCGGCGCGCATGGCTTCCCGGTGGTAGATGTGCGCGTCGAGTGCTACGACGGCAAGTACCACAGCGTTGACTCCAGCGACATGGCATTCAAAAACGCTGCAGCGTCGGGCTTCAAAGAGGCGCTGGGCCGTGCCGGCGCGGTGGTGCTCGAGCCGATCTCCATGCTGAAAGTGACGATCCCGTCGGGCTACCAGGGCGACGTGTTGGCCGATCTCACGACGCGACGTGGACGCGTGGTCGGCACGTCCGCCGGCGAGCACGGCGAGCAAGAGATCTCCGCACTGGTGCCGACGGCCGAGATCATCCGCTATGCGCTCGACCTGCGCTCGATCACGGCCGGCCGCGGACGATTCGTTGCCGCGCACGATCACGACGAGATCCTGCCCAACAATCTTGTTGGCAAGATCAAGGCGGCATCGTCGGGAGGTCATGCAACCGCCGGTGGCGCCAGCCGCGCCGCGGCGCGCTAGACATCCAGCAACCCACCAAAGGAGTCCTCATGTCGGACCGTCTGCGTTTCGGAATCTTCATGGCGCCATTCCACCCAGCGGGCGAGAACCCGACGCTGGCGCTCGAGCGCGACCTCGACCTCATCGTGCATCTCGACAAGCTCGGCTACGACGAGGCCTGGATCGGCGAACACCACTCCGCCGGCAGCGAGATCATCGCCTGCCCCGAGATCTTCATCGCCACCGCCGCCGAGCGCACCCGCTCGATCAAGCTCGGCACCGGTGTGACCAGCGTGGCGTATCACAACCCCTACATGGTCGCCGAGCGGGCGGTGTTGCTCGATCACCTCACCCGTGGCCGCTTCATGCTCGGCCTCGGGCCGGGTTCGCTGCCCACCGACGCAATCATGTTGGGCCTCGACCCCACCGAGACCCGCCCCTTGCTCGAGGAGGGTGTCGACGTGATCATGAAGTTGCTTCGCAGCGACGATCCTGTCAGCAGCCAGACCAAGACCTGGAACCTCGTCGACGCCCGGTTGCACCTTCGCCCCTACTCCAACCCGTTGTTCGATGTTGCGGTGCCGGCCGTGGCCTCGCCCTCCGGCCCGCGCCTCGCCGGCCGCTACGGCATCGGCCTGCTGTCGATCGGCGCAACCCAGTCGGAGGGCTTCGATCTGCTGGGCCTGCACTGGGATGTGATGGAAGAACGCGCGGCCAAGTTCAGCACGGTTGCCGACCGCGACCAGTGGCGTCTCGTCGGCATGATGCACATCGCCGAAACCAAGGAACAGGCCTACAAGAACGTCGAGTTCGGCATCGTCCAATGGTTCAACTACTTCCAGAAGGTCGCTGCCTTCCCCCAGATGGCAGTCAACGGCGACAACGTTCGCGAGATGATCGACTTCGTCAACGACAGCGGCCTCGGCTCAATCGGCACTGCCGACATGGCCTGCGAGCAGATCGATCGCCTCACCAAGCAGTCGGGAGGGTTCGGGTGTTACATGCAACTCGCCCACGAATGGGCCAACCCGGTGGCCACACATCGCAGCTACGAACTGATCGCCCAACGAGTCATGCCCGAGTTCCAGGGCCAGGCGTACAGCACCCTCAATGCCAAGGCGCGTGCCGTCGAGACACGACCGGAGTTGGCAGATCGCAACATGAAGGCGGTCGAGGAGATGGTCGCCAAACACCAAGCCGAACTCGCCGGCAGCTGAGCTGAGCAGCACCACCACCGCTGACGCCAGACCAGCCGCGCTGGTGTTGCACTCGACCAGGGGTCGAGTGGCACTGGCCGCGACTGTTGCGGCCAGCGCCATGGCAAGCCTCGATGCCACCGTGATCAACGTCGCGTTGCCGCACATTGGCGCGGAGTTCGATGCCGGCATCAGCTCGTTGCAGTGGGTGCTCACCGGGTACCTGGTGGCGTTGGCGTCGTTCATCCTGCTCGGTGGCGCGCTGGGCGACCGGTTCGGTCGCCGGAAGGTGTTCGAGATCGGCACGATCTGGTTCGCAGTCGCTTCGCTGCTGTGCGGGGCAGCACCCAACGTGGAGGTCCTCGTTGCCGCGCGCGTGTTGCAGGGTGTTGGTGGTGCGCTGCTGACGCCCGGCAGCCTGGCAATCCTGCAAGCGGTGTTCCGCGAGACCGATCGCGCCGCAGCGGTCGGGGCATGGTCGGGCCTGGGAGGCGTGGCCGGCGCGCTCGGACCGTTCGTCGGCGGTGGGCTGGTCGACGGTCCGGGCTGGCGATGGGCCTTCTTGATCAACGTGCCGGTCGCCGCGATCGTGATCGTGTGCGCGCGTTCGGCGATACCGGAGACGCGAGACCCACACTCAGCACGGCGCCTCGACCTCGTCGGTGTCGCGCTCGCTGTCGTCGGGTTGTCGGTCAGCACGTGGGCGCTCACCGCGGCCGGGCCGCGGGGCTGGACCGATGCATGGGTGGTGGTTGGGGCAAACGTTGCGATCGCCTCCCTCGCCTTGTTCGTCCGGCGCATGCTGCACACGGCGGATCCACTGGTGCCACCGGCGTTGTTCCGGGACCGCACCTTCACGGTCGTGAACCTGCAGACCGTGGTTCTCTACGCCGCGATCGGCGTTTCGTTCTTCCTCGTGTCGTATGAACTGCAGGTCGCCACGGGCTGGTCGGCACTGCGGGCCGGCGTTGCCCTGCTGCCGGCAACAGGTCTGATGCTGGTTCTGTCGGCAAGTTCGGGCGCCCTTGCTCAACGCATCGGCCCACGGTTGCAGCTCACGATCGGTCCGCTGCTCGCCGCGACGGGCCTGCTGCTGCTCACCCGCATCGGCGAAGACACGTCATGGGTCACCGATGTCATGCCAGGCGCGATCGTGTTCGGCCTCGGGTTGGTGACGTTCGTGGCACCCCTCACAGCCACCGTCATGGCGGCCGCCGACCCCAACCATGTCAGCGTCGCCTCGGGCGTCAACAACGCCATTGCCAGGGCAGCGAACCTCGGCGCGCTGTCTGTGATCCCGGTGATCGCCGGGCTCTCTGCAGCTACCGACCCCGCCGAGATCACGCATTCGTTCCGTCTGGCGCTGGTGATAACCGCATGCATGGCCGCAGCCGCTGCGCCGCTCGCCTACTTCGGCCTCGACGCCAAAGTCCGCTGTGCACGTACTGCCCGGCGAGTTCACTGCAATCTCGACGGCGCCCCACTTCAGGCACCTGCGAATCGCAGATGAACGAAAGCGGGCACCGCAATGGGCCGATGTGGACCATTCCGGTGCCCGCGTTGCGGGAGGAAGATGTCAGACGGTGGTTACCGGCTTCGCTGGTGTGTCCTTCAGCAGAGAATCCGGAATGGTGTCAGGCACGACGACCATGCCTCGCCTGCGGGTTTCCCAGAGGAAGGCGACGCCCATCACTGTGCAGACCACGCCGAGGCCGGCGAGCAATGCTGCAACACCGAGTGCGAGCTGAAGGGTGCTATGCGTCGCCGCACCGACACCGAGCTCGGCAACGAGTGCGTGAGCGGTACCGCTCCATGCCATGTCACGAGCTTGGGCCTGAACGGGGATCGAGCGATCGAAGCCGGTCCAGTAGCGGCCGTCGACTGCGAAGTCGCAGGTGACGCCATCAGCCGGGAACGGACTGGGAACAGCGACCATCTCGCCATTGCAGTCGAACTCGGTAGCAACTGAGCCGTCATCGCCGGTGAGGTCGCCCTCGGTCAGCGTCACGGTCTGTGTGCCGTTCAACGTGTGATACGAGATCGTCGCCATCTGGTACATGTACTCGGTGGCGCTGTTGACGAGCGGATCGCTGGGATCGAGATCGGACTCGACGACCGGGAAGCCCCAGTCATCTTCGAGCAGCGACCTGATCGCCTGTGCACCTTCGACCTCGCCGCGGTCAACCAGTTGTCCTTCGTCGTTGTAGTTGAGCTCGACGTTCTGGACCTCGCTGAAGGCCTGGAGTGCTCCGTATCCGCCCTGGACCTTGCTGTAGGCGACACCTGCCCCCACGAAGTAACCGATTCCGACGACGATCAGGAAGATCCCAAGTAGTCCCAGTGGCTTTTTGAACATGACGAACCTTTCAATGGATTTCGAACCACGATTGGTTCGAAAAGCGCTCGCGATGGTGTTCACGGACTCTGTCAACAATCTGCTCCCAGAATGGACACACTGTTAGAGACTTAGGTCCCTGGCTGTCAGGCCCTGCGCCTACCGACAATTCTGGGCATAACCAGCGTCTGGCGTGTCAGGAAGCGTTGCCCGAAGCCACCTCGAGCAGCGCTCGGGAGTGAATCTGGACGTCGGCGGGCGTCAGCACGTCGGGCAGCTCGACCAATATCGAACTGCTGCCGAGCACGTCGTCTATCGGACACCACAGAAATCCGCGGGCGGCACAATCGCCACTGCGGTGCAGCGCCCCGAGCCCAGTGAGAGCCTGGTACAGCCTCGCGGGCGTCATTGATGCACCAGAACCGCCCACCCAGCCGTAGTTCTGGTGGTACCAGACCGTCAACGATGGCCGGGCGGCAACAGCGAAATCGTAGACGGCCTGTTGCTCGAGCTGGCTCGGCGCCGCTCGGTTCGGGTCGGCCCCATTGGCCAGGAAGCGGGTGTCGAGGGCGAGGCCGTCGGGGTTCACTGTGGGGATCACCCACAGCGTGATCTCTTCGGGCAACGACAGCGACCGCACTCGCAAGAGGATCCGGAGGCCGCCTTCTTCGTCGCCGTGGGTCTGACCGACGACGAGTACGGTCCTGGGCCCGTCGCCGTAACGCAGGGCTGTGATCGGCCGCCCTTGCGCCGAGGTGCCGATCTGGCGTTGCTCGTCCGCCCGGTCCTCGGGCGTGGTGTCGGTAACTATGCCCAGGTACTCCAGCAGGTCATCGTCGGCGACGCCGGTCATGGGCAGCCCGGCATCGAGTTGAACGACGGCCGTCGCCCGCCGAAGATGGCGCCCGCGGTCATCGCCCGGCTGGCTGGTGACGTCGAACCCCAGCGTGTCGAGCACGCCCGTCAGGCAGGCCCGGGTCCCCGTCTCACAGTCGACCTCCTCGGGGAGGGGGCGGCGAACGCCACGGTGCCCGTTGATGGGGTTTGACGCCTCGTCCAACGACTCCTCGCTCGTCGGCACGATTACATCCGCGGGAACCGACGTCATCGAGATGCCGGCAAGCACCTCGGGGTCGATGATTGGCGTCTCGAACGATGTCTCGGTCGAGGTCTCGGGCGACACCGTGTCGCCGGAGGCCGGCAGGGTCGAGGCAGCGGTGGTGTCGACAGTCGTCGGCGAGGTGGTGGGAGCGATCGACGATGCAGTCGGGACTGGCGCGGCCGACGAGGTCGGCGCCACCGACGGCCCCGTGCCGCTGCACGCGCACACGGTCAGGAGCGCGGAGACGACGAGCCACCGCCCCAAGTGCAGGAACGACTTCGACTTCACTTACTCACCACCGCAGGCACGGTACTGCGGCTCGCGGTGGTGCGGACATCGTGCTGCGTGCGCAGCCATTGACCGCTGGCGGCGATCTGGTCCCATACGGCCCATCGCTCCGCCAGCGATGCAGTTCGCCGTGGTTCGTCAGGCCGTCGGCTCGATCATGACCGTTGGCGATGTCGGCGTACGATGCGGTGCAGTCAGCCGGGCACGTGCCCCAGTCGCGTTTCGGACTGAGTGCGAGCAATCCGGGATACTGCGCCTGAGCAGGTGCCACGGCGTCGACAGCGTTCAGGTTCGCTCGAATCGAGTACAGCGCCGAGGGGTCGGCTACGACACCGACCGGCACCAGGAACGCTCGGAGTGTGCCGGTGCGGCGCTCATTGGTACCGGTTATCCCGCAGTTGACAATCCACTCTCCGGTCGAGAAGTCTGATGACGAGTTGAACGGCAACGATCACCCGATCGGGTGACACATACGGTTACACCGCCCGTGGATCAACGCCAGTCGTCGACCGAGACGCTGCGATGAAGTTGAAGCTTCCATGCCTGCATTGTCGAAGACACGTCGCTGCCCACGACCGCGACGCGGATTCCACCGGGCGGGTAGGCGGGAACGATGTCGTCGTCGGGACGGGTGAGATAGTCGGCCGGCCAACTGGAGGCCGTGGAGGGCCCGAGGCCCAAGATGTCGTTGCGCATCATGGGAAAGAATCCGCTTGCCCGGAATCTGCCGAGCCGAATCGTCGCCCGTTCCTGGAGATGGTCGACCAACGCCTGTTTGGTGTACCCCTCGGTGGCGAGATGCTGGGCGCGCTTCTCGGTCAACATCACCAGCGCACCAGTCTGGGGAATCTCGAAATCCTGCAGCGTCGACGCGACATCGTCGAGACCGCCGTAGTAGTAGTTCCCGTTGTGCGCCCAGCCGCCCAGCAGGATGCTCACGACGCTGTCGCTCGCGTCGTATCCGAGGTCGACGTGGAAGGGCGGCCACGGGCTGCCCGCCTCGTTTTCGGCGAAGGCGAACGCCCACGACACCGCACTTCCCTGAGCCGGTGTCGCGTTGATGCCAAGTTGTGCTCCGCCAAGTGTGCGCAACATCAGGTTGAGTGTTCGGCCGATGGTGGCGTTCGCTCGATGTCCCGGTCCGAGCGCGTTCAGCCCGCCGACCATGCCGATCTCGCGGCTGATCGGGCCGCTGACGAGTTGGGCGAAGGCGAAGGAGTTCACCGAGCGCGTCATCGATTCGAACTGGATGTCTCCGAACACCGATGCGGTGGCGAGGATCACCGGGAGGTAGTCGGGCCGGGCGCCCGCCATGACCGCGTTGATCGCGACCATTTCGACCGTGACTCGCCGGCCCTCCGGACGAAACGTCTCGGTGACAACGGTGTCCGGAGCGCGGCTCGTGCCGCGCAGCATTGCCGCGACATCGGCCTGCGTCGGCGGGACGATCGGCAAGCCATCCGTCCACCCATTGGCGAGAAACCTGTCGTTGATCTCGGCCAGGGAGCCGCTGGCGGCTATTCGCTCGCGGGGTATTGGCTCGCGCCTGCCAGTGAGCTGTTCCTCGGTCCGCGCCGGGCTGGTTAGATCGGCGACCACGTTTCGAGCGACCGCAGCTGTCGCCTCGGCGGTTCGCTGTGGGTTGCCGATCGGCCAGGTCCGCACCGGGGCGCCGCCGGTCGAGACGGAGTGATCCGCCGCGGCCCGAAGGCCTTCGACATGGACCACCGGACATGGCACGCCTCGGCGCTCCATTTCGGTGGCCAGTATCACGGTGAGGTGCACCATCGTCGCGGCTGGGCCGGCGACGGCGATAGCAACGTCGAAGTCGGCGGCGAGTTGGTCGATCTCGGCAAGATCGGTGATCATGAAGTTCTTGCGCATGTAGTGAGTGGGCCGCGCCGTTGGGCACGCGGCGGCAACCTCAGCCCGCAACGCATCGATGACGGGCTCGAGACCCGAGCCCGGGGGCATCGTTTGGATGAGGGCGACGCGCAGGCCATCGAGACGCGCCGGTCGATCCGCGAGCGGAATTCGCTCGATGCTCGGCTGATCGCTGCACGGATCAAGGGCCTCGTACTTCGCGGTCACGTGACCCAGTCTGGCATCGGTCCTCGTTCCTGCTTGCTGTTACACGTGGCCGATCGAGAGAATCTGGCTCGTGGGCACCGGGACGGGCGAATGCGGCCCATTTCGGTGCCCGCGGCGCCAGGCAGACTCGTGGCGTGAGCCGAACCTCGATTTACCTGAAGATCACTCCTATATGGGCGACACGTTTCCTGCGAACGCCAGCCGGGTAGATCCCTCACATGTCCACCACGAGCCCCGGCCATGCAGAACGAACGGCATCGAACGGCTCTGTCGGCAGGGGACGCGACGCTGACAGTCCGACCGAGATCCCGCCGAGAGGATGGAAGGACATCTTCACGCGTGTGAAAGCGGAGGCGAAGGACGACGACGTCACGTTGATGGCCGCCGGGGTCGCGTTCTACTCGCTACTGGCCATGGTGCCCGGTCTCGTCGCACTGATCTCCATCTACGGATTGGTCGCCAGACCGAGCGACGTCAGCAGGCAGATCACGTCGACCTTGTCGGCCGCGCCACGCGAAGTACGCAACCTGGTGACCGCCCAGCTGGAGTCGATCACCGCGTCGGCGGGCGGCGGCGCCGTGCTAGGAGTAATTTTAGGAACTCTCATTGCGCTGTGGTCCGCATCGAGTGGCGTCGGCCATCTGATGAAGGCCGTGAACCGTGCGTATGACGAAGAGGAGACGCGCGGCTTCGTCAGGTTGAAGTTGATCGCTGTCGCACTCACGATCGGCGCAATCGTGTTCATC
>JANOCR010000286.1:0-5258 GCA_031412355.1 Ilumatobacteraceae bacterium
GAAGAAGTTTTCGATCGATCCGCTGCGCTCGACTTCGTGGCCCAACCCGAGGACCGGCCACAGCGAACGGCTGACATCAGTCAGATTGACAAGGCGAAGAAGGGCCAGCGTGTCGTCCGTCTCCAAGGATGCGATGGCAGCAATTCGGTGTCAACGACGGACACTCGATGAGTGGGAATTGATCCGCGGTCGCGAGCAGCTCGATGAGTGCCGGATTTCGATCAGCAGTCACGCCGTTCGCAGTCGACGAGATCACCGTCACCGGCTCAACGGACTGACTCACGGCAGACGGTGATGCGGATCGGCACGGTTCGATGGCGGCCCGGCCGCGTTTTGCAAGATTACTCATCGTCCGACAAGTGCTTGACCGGCGCGACGAAGCCGTGCCCGGCTAGCTGGTTTCAAATGTCTCGAACCTGACGACGTCGAAGATCTCCGGCTCGCCCGACATCTGTACCCCGGCTGCTTGGATGTGTGGGCCTAACGTCTCGCCGAAAGCGGCAAGCTGCTCGCGCGATTCCCAAACCTCGCTGACGCGAAGGTTTTCGTCGTCACCAAAACAGATGTGGAACAAGCATCCGGGAGCAGGCCAATTCCCGGACTGTTCGAGCGCGTCGTGGACGGAGTCGTATTGGCTTCTCGTCATGTTGGAAGTTGGAAAGCGGACAACGACGCTCATGGTGACCTCCTAGGTGGCATCGTCGGGGACCCTACTCTCCTGGACCCATGCCGGCTCGCACCGGGTGTCACCCGGAGAACCTTCCGCGACACCGCGAAAGGTGTAACTACATTTCGTCCCAGTGCGTTAGAGCCATGACACGGTAGAGGTCCCGGGTTCGAGCCCCGTCACGCCCACGGAAGCCCTCGTAGAGGCCTGTTTCAAGATCTCGGTCGTGATCATGACGACTCAATTCGAGATCCTCCCGACCTCGCAGGAAAAGGCGGTGATCGACGACGCTGAGTTCGAGCAGCTCCTCCGAAAGGCTGTCGACGAGCTGAGTCGCTGAATCGGCTTCGGCCCGAGTTCCGGTGATCGCGGGGCCTGCACTGCTCCGCTCGTTGTGGCTGGCATGCTGGGGTGCATGACCGTCATCAAGATCAACGCCCTCACCGTGCCCGCCGAGATGGGTGAGGAGGTGGCTCGTCGCTTTGCCGCTCGACTCGGCGCCGTTGACGATCAGAAGGGGTTCGAGGGGTTCGAACTGCTCCAGCCGTCCGACGAGCGTACGACGTGGCTCGTAGTCACCCGCTGGCAGGATGACGCCTCATTCGAAGCATGGCGCTCATCGCCTTCCTTCGATCACGGTCATCGCGGCGATGGTGGCGATAGCCGACCACCGATGTCGATCCAGGCCGAACTCTGGTCGTACACCGTCGCCGTGACCTCGAGGGGCTGACGAGAACTCGGTCGGTTTCAGTGCGAAGGGGTTAGGGCCGAGTGGGATCGGGTATCGGTGCGGCATGAAGATTCTTGTGATTGTCGTCATTGTTGCCGTTGTCGTGGCCATCGCTGCCGTCCTGATGAAGCGCCGATCGAATCAGAAGGCCGTAGAGCTGCGCAACCAGGCTCAAGAACATCGTGATGAGGCCAAGGCCAGTCAGATCGCCGCTACGCGGCAGGAGACCGAGGCGAACGCGATGGCTGCGAAGGCCAACGATGACCTGCGACTGGCCGAACAACAAAGAAGCGCCGCGGCTGTCAAACGCGAAGTTGCCGCGGATCTCGATGTCCGCGCCGACAACATCGACCCCGACGTGCCGAATACACGTACCTGAGGTCCGGGTCGTCCACGTCGAATCCGTGGCGGACCGGTTGGGATCGCTGGGAATACCGACATCGGCAGCCAAGGAACCGACGCGGCTCGCATGGCTGGATCTTCGCAGTCGGTGGCTTGCCAGCCAAGGCGGCCGCAGCTCATCAGGTTCGGTGACCACCAGCAGTTCTGTACTTTGTCGGTGCTCGCGAGGAATTGGTTCTCTGCTCGCGGCTGGAGGAGTAACATCGAATTTCAAAGTTCGAATGGGGGTATGCAATGGCCTGGTCGCTGGAAGGTACGTACTTCGAGAGTTGCTCGTGCGACACGATTTGCCCATGCACGTGGTCTGGTCTCACTGCCCACGCCACGCACGACCGTTGCATCGCGATGCTCGCGTTCCGCGTCGACCGCGGGGACGTGGAGGGAGTCGACGTAGGTGGCGTGATTTTCGCGTTGGTGCTCGACACTCCGCCGGTCATGTCCGATGGTGGATGGAAGCTCGGCGTCGTGATGGACAGCGCAGCCACCGAGCAACAGGCGGGTGCGCTTGGCCGCGTGCTCGGTGGTGAACTCGGTGGCACGCCGGCGATGTTGGGCCCGCTCATCGGAGAGATGGCCGGTATTGAGCAAGCGCCTGCTGAATGGCATCAGTCCGAAGGTACGTTCAGGATCCGCTTTGGTGATTTGATCGACGTTGAGGTCAAAGAGTTCCTCTCGGGCGCCCTTTCCGAGCCAGTTCAGTTGGTGAACGTGTTCCATCCAGCGAACACGACGTTGACATTGTCCCCGGCTTCAAGATCGAAGGTCGACGTGTTCGGCATTAGGTTCGACGGCACCGAAAGCAGCGGGTTCAGCGCTCCGTTCGCCTGGTCCGCATGACCGCATCGGTAGCGCCGGTCGAGCGACCGGTGCTGCGCCTCACTCGTGAGACCATTGTCATGTTGGGCGTGGCGGCCCTGGCATGGGCAGGTGTGATTGCTTACGCCCGCGACATGGGTAACGGCGTTGGCACCATGGGGACGTCGCTTCTCGAGTTCATGGGGATGTGGTCCCTGATGATGACGGCAATGATGCTCCCAGCGGTCGCGCCTGTTGCGTCGCTCTACCTACGCACTATCGTTTCGGACCGGCCTCGCCGACTGGGTCTGTTCGTCGGCGGATACCTCATCGTGTGGGCTTCTGCAGGCATCCCGGCCTACATCGCGCTCCGATTCGTCGATGATCGTGTGGCCGCCTCGACGGCGACGATGCGCACCATTGCAGTCGTCGTCCTAGGGGCCGCTGGGGTGTATCAACTGACCCCACTGAAGGCGGTGTGCTTGCGCCACTGTCGGTCACCGCTCGGGCAACTGTTGCACTATGGAAACCTGAAGGGTCCGGGTAAGGATCTGAAGGTCGCGCTGCACCACGCCGGCTTTTGTCTCGGCTGCTGCTGGGCGCTGATGGCGCTGTTCCTGGCGTTCGGTGTGATGAACCTGTGGGCCATGCTCGGCCTCGCGGTGATCGTGTTCAGCGAGAAACTGTTGCCGCATGGCGAGACCATCGGCCGCATGGTCGGTGTCGTCTTCGTCGTGCTCGCACTGCTCGTCGCGACGTCAATGCGGGTAGCCGACGCAGTCGTGCCGTCAAGCCCGGCACCCATGAATGAAATGTGATCGTCTGGGCTCGCAATTCGCTATCCCGCAAAAGTTGTAACCACAGTTCCTTCAGTTGGGCGTTTGACGACTCCGGCCCCTATACGGGGGGCCAGCTCACAAACGCTATTGATGAGGCGGTCTAGGAGTGGATGCGTTCCGAGCTTGGGTCGTACAGCGGCCGCAACGACGGGCGCGCCGGGATGGCGACGCCGGCGACTTCGATCGAGTAGCTGCCCTCCTCGAACCAGGCGCGCGGCATACCGACCGATGGGGCCTTCACGTATCCCATCCCGATCGACGAGCCGATCGTGTGCCCGTACATCGCCGACGTCAGATGGCCGACACAATCGCCGTCGCGGAAGATCGGCTCACCGTGCAGGAGCAGTGGCGCCGGATCGTCGAGGGCGAACTGCACCAAGCGTCGCCGCACACCCTGCTCGCGCTGTGCGATCACGGCGTCTCTGCCGATGAACCCATCCGGCTTGTCCCATGCAATGGTGAAGGCCAGGCCGGCTTCCACCGGTGAGTCTCCGGCCGAGATGTCGTGGCCCCAGCTGCGGTAACCCTTCTCCAAGCGGAGCGAGTTGAGCGCGTGGTAGCCGACGGGGCGGCCTCCCGCGGCGATGATCGTGTCGTAGATGTGGGCGGCGATGTCGTACGGAACCAAGAGCTCCCATCCCAGCTCGCCTACGTAGGTGATGCGCGTGGCGCGCACGAACCCGAGGCCGAGATCGATCACTCGCGAGCTGCCAAAGGCGAACGCCTCGTTCGAAAGGTCACAGTCGGTCAATGGTTGCAGGAGTTGGCGCGCGTCGGGGCCCATCACTGCGATCATCGCCATCGTCCCCGACACATCGGTGACCGTGGCGAACTCGTCGGCGATGTGCCGGCGGATCCAAGCAAGATCGCGAGGCGAGGTGGCCGGCGCCGAGAGCACCAGGAACTCGTCGTCACCGAGGCGCGTGACGGTGACGTCGGCTTCGATCCCGCCGAAGCGGTTCAGCCACTGGGTATAGACGATGCGGCCAGGCTCCACATCGATGTCGGCCGCGCAGATCCGCTGCAGCACAGTGACCGCGCCGCGGCCCTGCACTGAGAACTTCCCGTAGGTCGAGATGTCGAACACGCCGACTGATTCGCGGACGGCTCGGTGCTCGGCTGCGGCGTGCCCGAACCAGTTCTGGCGATCGTAGGAGTACACGTACTCTCGATCGACACCTTCGGGCGCGTACCAATTGGGCCGTTCCCAGCCGAGTAACTCGCCGAACACTGCGCCGTTCGCGGCGGTGCGATCGTGCAGAGGGCTGCGACGCAACGGCCTGGCGCTCTGCCGTTGGAAGTAAGGCCAATGCATGTCGTAGGCGACATCGAGCGTCTCTTTCACTCGCAGCTCGAGGAAGCGCCGATTCGTCTCGTGAGGCATGACCCGCGCCGGATCCGCTTCGGGTAGATCGATCGGCGAGCGGCCGTCGACGAGCCAGTCGGCCAGTACGGAGCCAATGCCCGGCCCGGTGAGGAAGCCCGTCGAGTTGAACCCGGCGGCGATGAAGAAGTTCTGCAGGTTGGGAGCCTCGCCGAAGTGGTACACGCCGTCGGGAGTGAAGCTCTCAGGGCCGCCGAAGAACAACCGGATGCCGGCAGTCACGAGCGCGGGAATGCGCCGCATGGCAATCTCGTAGAACGGCCCGAGATGCTCCCAGTCATCTGGCAGCTGCACGAAGGCCGGGCCGTCGGGAATTCCTTGCGAATGCCACGGATAGCTGCCCGGCTCGAAGAACCCGACCATCAGCCCGTCGCCCTCGTTCTTGACGTACATCCAGTCGTCGGAGCTCTTGATGGTCGGCAAGCCGCGGGCGAGTCCCGG
>JANOCR010000287.1:0-1929 GCA_031412355.1 Ilumatobacteraceae bacterium
GAACAGCTGGGCACCTCCGGCCCGTTGGCGTCTCGAGACATTCCCGACACCGCCGAGGTCCCGTGGGAGTCGAGCGGCTGGACCAACGACCGCAACGCCACACAGATGCTCGAGTTCCTAGCGTCGCGCGGGGAGGTCGCCGTCGCCGGTCGCCGCGGCCGGCAGCGCTTATGGGACCTCGCCGAACGTGTCTATCCCGCTGGAACTCCTGTGATTGCGGTGGACGAGGCTCGCCGGATTCGCGACGAGAAGCGGCTGCGGGCGTTGGGCATCGCGCGACCGAAGTTCGTCGGTCAAGCCGGCATCGTCGCCGAGATCGAAGGCACCACCGGTCAATGGCGAGTCGATCCCGATGCCACCGCCGAACGTTTCGAAGGCCGCACCGCAGTGCTGTCGCCCTTCGATCGGCTGACCCACGACCGGGTCCGAGCCATGGAGTTGTTCGACTTCGAATACACCCTGGAGATGTACAAACCCAAGGAGAAGCGACGCTGGGGATACTTCGCCCTGCCTGTGCTGCACCACGATCGACTGGTCGGCAAGGTCGACGCCGCAGCCGACCGCAAGACATCGCAACTACTGGTTCATGCAGTGCACCATGACGTTGCCTTCACCCGCTCAATGACCGCCGCCGTCAGGGCCGAGTTGGTCGAGCTGGCATCGTGGCTCGAACTCGATCGCGTGATGTACGCGTAGTCGAGCAAACTCCCGAGGCCCCTTCGCCACGCCGGGCGAAGGGACCCCAAGAACTCAATCCTTGTCGAACTTGTCGCGGACCTTGTCGACGACGTCGTCTGCCTTGTCCTTCACGTTTCCGACGAATTCCTTGGCCTTGCCAGCGGCTTCGTCGTGCTTGCCTTCTCGCTTGAGCTTCTCGTCGTCGGTGAGATCTCCGACGGCCTGCTTGACCCTGCCTTTGGCCTGATCCAGATCGTTGTCCATGATGACTCCTATGTGGTTGGGGGCAACTGACGACTCACGAACTACCCGGCGCAGCGGTGGGCCAAACCTTCACAACTGAGTTCGGCGACGACTGTTTGTCCTGGGCGACTATGGGGTACTTGCGGAGCATGTTCCTAGCATCTGGTGTTTACCTCAGCGGTGGCCTGATCGGCCTGATCCTTCTCATCGTGATCGTGGTGCTGATTCTCCGTTGACATGGGGCTCGGCGACACTGGGAGAGTCCAATGTTGAGAACACCACGTTCTCCCACCACAATGTCGAGCGATGCCAAGCCGCCGACGCCCGAAAGCCCCGCCGTCTCGCCCGCTGACTGACGCTGAGCGCTTTGCTCAGAGTCTTCGTGACTCGGAGGAAGCAGACCGTCGAGCCAAGCAGGCGGTGATCGATGGCAAGGTCGAGGCCGAGCGATTGAGGGTCGAAGCGGCAGAGCAGGCCGACAGGTTGAAGCGCGCCCGGGCCGCGCACCAGCGCGCCGTCGAACTCGTCAAGGAGGCCCAGCGAACCGGCAAGGGCGCTGCTGCCGCGGACATCGCCTGGCGAGAAGCCAAAGCCGAGTTGCTGGAGTTGGAGACCGGGAAACGGCCTGCGTGGGCGCCACGCGAGGCCGAGCCGACGGATCTGGCTACGCCAGACGAGACCGACGAGACCGAGGCAGACGAGGCCGGGGCAGACGACGACTGACTACAGCAGGCGCCGATCCGTCGCCCATGCAGTGAGTTCGTGACGGTTCGAGAGCTGCAACTTGCGCAGCACCGACGAGACGTGCGTCTCAACCGTCTTCACGGAGACATGAATCCGAGCCGCAACCTCCTTGTACGTGTAACCGCGGGCAATCAATCGCAGCACCTCTTGCTCGCGCTGCGTCAGACGATCCATGTCAGGATCCGATGTCACCGGCACAGACCCGGCAAACGCATCGAGCACAAATCCGGCGAGTCTCGGCGAGAACACCGCGTCGCCGGCGTG
>JANOCR010000288.1:0-22363 GCA_031412355.1 Ilumatobacteraceae bacterium
TGGTTACGACGACATCGATCTTGCCGGTCTGATGGGGTTGTCGACGGTCCGCCAGCCGTTGATCTACTCCGGCGAACGTGGTGCCGATCTGGTGCTCGAAGCACTGTCGATGCGCAACCGCCAACCGAATACCGAAATGCTTGAGCTGGAGCTGGTGGTGCGCTCCACCACTGCGGCAGTACGACGAAAGGGATCCCGATGACGACTTCCGAAAAGCTGTGGTGGCAAGACGCTGTCGTGTATCAGCTGTACCCGCGGTCGTTCGCCGACGCCAACGGTGACGGCCGTGGCGACTTCGAAGGCATCCGCAACCATCTCGACCACCTGCGCGACCTCGGCATCGACGCGATTTGGATGTCGCCTTGCTTCCCGTCGCCGCAACGTGATCACGGGTACGACGTCGCCGACTACTTCGACGTCGAGCCGACGTACGGCACGCTCGACGATTTCGACCGGCTGGTGGCCGACGCCAAGGAACGCTCGATCCGCATCATGCTCGACATCGTCCCGAACCACTGCAGTTCGGACCATGCCTGGTTCCAAGCGGCGCTGAAGGCTGGCCCCGGTTCGCCCGAGCGCGCTCGGTTCTGGTTCCGCGACGGACGAGGACCCAACGGCGACGAGCCGCCGAACAACTGGCGCGCCATCTTCGGCGGGCCGGCCTGGACGCGCGTCACCGAAGCCGACGGGTCACCGGGGCAATGGTACGAGCACACCTTCACTCCATGGCAACCCGACTTCAACTGGTACAACCAAGACGTTCTCGACTACTTCGACCGAATGCTGGTGTTCTGGTTCGATCGGGGTGTCGAGGGCATTCGCGTCGATGCCGTGCCGGTACTGGGCAAGCACCCCGACATGCCCGATGCTCCGCCTTCACCGCCCGGGCTGACCGATGGCCAGCAGTGGCGCTACAACATCCACGGCCACTTCTATCCGACTGCGCACGACGTGTGGAAGCGTTGGCGCAGGATCATCGACGACTACGAGCGCACTCATCCCGGCCGTCACATCGTCACGATCAGTGAGTCGTACGGGGAGCCCGAACAACTGCTGAAGTACATGCAGGGCGACGAGTTCCACCAGTCGTTCGCCTTCGAGCTGATGCTGATCACCTGGCTGGCAGCACCGATGCGCAAGGTCATCAGCGATTCGCTCGACATGCTCGCCTCGGTGGGCGGCTACCCGGCGTGGACGCTGAACAACCACGACACGCAGCGCATCGTCACCCGACTCGGCCGCCTCAACGCCAACGATCCCGCTGCGTTCACGGGTAACAACCTACTCTACGTCGACGCCCCGATCGACCTCGAGCAGGGGCGCCGCCGGGCGCGCGCGGCGATCACCCTGGCGGCGGCACTGCCCGGCGCGCTGTACCTCTACCAGGGTGAAGAACTCGGCCTCGAGGAGGTGCTCGACATGCCCGACGAGGCCCGCGAGGACCCGCTGTTCATTCGCACCAACGGCAAGGAGCTCGGCCGCGACGGCTGTCGCGTGCCGCTTCCGTGGACCACCGATGCGTCGACGTCGTACGGATTCTCGTCGGTGCCGATCGAGCCGTGGCTGCCGCAGCCCAAGAACTGGGCCGAGCTGTCGGTCGAGCACGAGGCCGCTGATCCGCAGTCGATGCTGGCCTGGTATCGCACGCTGCTGGCCCACCGACGCTTGCTATCAGGCAGCCTGACGTGGGTCGACACCAATCTGCCCGAGTGCCTGGCGTTCGAACGCGACGGCGCAATGATCGTCACCAACGTCGGTGCCGGCGCTGTCGACCTGCCCGCCGAAATGGTCAGCGGTCGCAGTCTGATCCTGGCGTCGCAGCCCGATGCGACGGCGCAACGCATACCGTCCGACACCTGCGTGTGGTTGTCGCCTGCACATTGATCGTCACAGATGTCGTGGAAACTTCCATCGTTTCCACGAAGATCACGGTCGGTCGACAGGGATCCTGATCGCAACGTCGCGCGACGAAGTGCCGACGCGCAGTTCGAATGCTGCGTCGGAACGCACCCATTGGTGGTCGGCGCTGCTCCAGATGTGCATTGACCGCGGATCCAGCAGCACGGTCACCGTGGCCGTGCCGTTGGCGGGAACTGCGACCTTGGCAAACCCGACGAGTTGTTGCGCCGGTTCGTCCCCACGACTGTCACCCTGGCCGATGCGGCCGGCATACACCTGCACGACTTGCACACCACCACGGTCGGACTGGTTCACCAGATGGACCTCGACCGACTCCGGTTGAGATGCCGCGCCGACCGCGTTTGCCGCTGCAATGGTGACGTCGGCGTATCCGAGCCCGAAGCCGAACGGGAACAACGGTTGCCGACCGACCGTGTCATACCATCGATACCCGATGAGGCGGCCCTCGAGGTAGTTGGCGACGCCATTGCGGCCGGGGTGATGCTCGAACGCAGGGGTGTCTTCGAGCCTGGCCGGGAACGAGATTGGAAGCCGACCCTGCGGTTCGACGTCGCCGAGCAACACATCGACCAGCGCGTCGCCCATCTCTTGTCCGGGGAACCAGCTGAAGACGACAGCGTCGACAGCGTCGATCCACGGCATCGACACGGGTGAGCCGGCGTTGACGACGACAACCGTGTGGGCGCAGGCCTCGGCGACGCCGGCGATCAGTTCGTCCTGACGACCGGGTAGATCCAACGTGTCGCGGTCGTAGCCCTCGCTCTCCCAGTCGTCGTTGGTGCCGACGATCAGGATTGCCAAATCGGCTGCGGCGGCGATGTCGATGGCCTCGCGAACGGGGTCGACCAGCACCGGTGCGATCGCGCCGATGTGCAGTCCACTGAGCGTATTCTCGCTGGCCGGGCGACGCAGGCGAACCTCGATCTCGTAGGAATGGCCGGCTTGCACGTCGGCAACACCGACCTGCTCGGCCTTGCCGATGCCGAAGAACCCCCCACCTGCCGGCACGCTGTGGTTGTCGACGACCAGGGTCCCGTCGAGGTACAGGGCGGCGTCGGCTACCGAACTGACACCGAGCTGCCACGTACCGCTGACATCGGGCGTGAAGGTGGTGCTGAAGCGGGCCGAGAACCCGACCGGTGCGCCGGTGCGGCCATGTTCGATGGGATCCGCCATCCACATGATTCGACTGGAGGTAGGTGTCGTCGTCAGGTCGGGTTCGGCCTCGGGTTTGTCGGCGCCATCGAGGTCCCTGAACAGATCGACCGCGAATGCGGTGCACAACTCGCTGGCCAGCGCGGGCAGGTGCTTGTGGGTCGGGCAGCCGACGGCATGGGTGACCTCGATGCTGTGCTTGCCGAGGCGGGTCGACAGCGCATCGAGCGGGTTGGAGATGTGCGTGGCGCGCACGTGAGCACTGCCCCCGCCTTCGGTCTGGCCGCTGGCTGCATTAGGACCGATCACAGCGACCCGGCGCAACTCGCCGACCGGCAACGGCAGCACAGCCTGTTCGTTGCGCAGCAGCACCATGCCCTCGGCGCCGGCGCGACGCACAAGGGCGCGATCGGCCGGCACGTCGCGTGTCAACTCGGGCCCGGGTTGACCGTCGTTGAAGGCACCGAGCCGGCTCATCGCGGTCAACACGTTTCGCGCCGAGCGGCGAACGTCGGCGACTGCGACCTTGCCCTCGGCCACGGCATCGAGCAAGCGCTGGCCGCGGTGCAGGGTGGGCCCGGGCATCTCCAGATCGAGGCCGGCAATCACTCCTTCGGCGGTCGAGTGCAGGCCGAACCAATCGCTCATCACCAGACCGTCGAAGCCCCACTCGCCACGCAGGACCGTGTCGATCATCTCGACGCTGTCGGCCGCCCACGGCCCGTTGATGCGGTTGTACGAGGTCATGACCGACATGACCCCGGCCTCTTTAACGGCGGCCTCGAACGGCACCATGTACAGCTCGCGCAGTGTTCGCTCGTCGATGCGCGAGTCGATGGTGTTGCGTTCGAACTCGGTGTCGTTGCCGATGAAGTGCTTGATGCAAGCGGCAACCCCTTCGGCCTGCAGGCCGCGCACGTAGGCCACAGCGGTGCGAGCTGTCAGGTACGGGTCTTCGCTCATGCATTCGAAGTTGCGGCCACCGATGGGCGTGCGATGCAGGTTGACCGTGGGTGCCAACAGCACGCGTGCACCTTTGGCGCGTGCTTCTTTCCCGAGCAGATGCGCGACCTCTTCGACCAGCGACGGATCCCATGTCGCGGCAAGCGACGTTCCACACGGGACATTGACCGACGCAGGACCGCCTTCGAACAACGTGCCCCGCGCCCCGGCGGGACCATCGCTGACCCGCATCGACGGGATGCCAGTGCGCTCGATCGGAACCGTGTGCCAGAAATCCGCGCCGGCCAGCAGCGCAACCTGTTCGTCGAGCGTCAGCGAATCGACGAGTTCATCGATGTGATCTTCGGTGTTTCTACTGCTCATCCCTTGACAGAGCCGGCCAGCAGCCCGCGCACGAAGTACCGCTGCAGCGAGAAGAACACCACCAGCGGAAGCGCCATCGAGACGAACGCAGCCGCAGTCAACAGGTGCCACGACTGGCCCCGCGAACCCGAGACCTCGACCAACTTGGCGATCAGCGGCAGGTTCTTCGACCCACCGAAGATACGCCCGATCAGCAGGTCGTTCCAGATGTAGACGAACTGGAAGATGCACAGTGACGCAATAGCAGGAACCGACAACGGCACGACCAGCTTGCGGAAGATGTCGAGGTGACTCGCACCGTCAACGCGAGCAGCTTCAATGATCTCTCTCGGCAGCGATGCGACGAAGTTCTTCAGGATGAATATGCAAAACGGCATGCCGAAACACGTATGAGCGATCCAGATGGGAATCACCGAGTCGCCCGGCACGATGTCTGGGAAGATGGTGACCGTCCCGATGTGAGCGCCGCCGTTGAACAGCCGGCTCAGCGTGACCAGCGACATCTGCAACGGCACGACGAGCATGCCGATGACCGCAACGAAGAGCCAGTCGCGACCCTTGAACTCCATCCACGAAAACGCGTAGGCGGCCAGCAAGGCGACGCCGACCGAGATGATCGTGGCCGGAACCGTGATGCGAACCGAATTGAGGAAGAAGTGCGACAGGTTGTCGCCTCCCCCCTCGCTGCCCAAGACGCTCTTGTAGTTGTCGAGGGTGAAGTGTGGATTCCACAAGAACGTCCACCAGCCGGTCGTCTTGACGGCGATCTCGTCTCGGAACGACGAGACGAACACACCGAAGGTCGGAATCGTCCACAGGAACACCAGGAAGTAGACGATCTTGCGACCCGTCTTGCTCGACAGCGCCGAACTGGCAGATCGTCCGATGGGTTCTTGGAAGCCCGGCGTCGGCGCGTCGGTGACGACGTCGCCAGTAGGGGCAATCTCGACAGTGCTCATCCGCCCATCAACTCCTCGGCACGTCGCTGCGAACGACGATTAATAATGACAACGGGAATGACCAGAATGAAGATGAGGACCGCCATGGCAGATCCGAGCCCCTCTCGTCGTTGGAGGAAGATCGTGTTGTAGAAGTCGTTGGCGAGGGTGCTCGTGCCGAAGTTGCCACCGGTCATCGCGGCGACGATGTCGAACGCCTTCAGTGCGGCGATCGTGGTGAGGGTGGCCACCGTGACGATCGTCGCCCGGATGTACGGCAGCGTCACCTTGTAGAAGACCTGCCTGTTGGTGGCTCCATCGACTCTCGCCGCTTCGATCAGGGAGTCGGGCACACCTTTGATGGCGGCCGAGAGGATGACCGTCGAGATGCCCGCCGAGGCCCAGATGAACACGATGATCAACAAGAACGTGTTGAAGCCAGGCGCTGTCTGCGGTGGATTGATACCGGCATAGCCCCGTTCGAGCAACCACAGTTGGTCACCGTTGCCGCCCATGTTTGCGGGCAACCCGGGAATCGATTTGGTCACCTGGTTCAGCAGGCCGACCTTGAACGGCGGGCTGGCGTAGACGAAACGCCAGATGATGCCAGCGCCGGCCAGTGAGATGGCGGCCGGAATGAAGATCAGTGACTTGGCTGCCTTCTCGCCTTTCATGCCGTCGGCGAATCGGGCGATGGCGAGCGACAGGACGGTCGTGGCGACCGTACCGACGACGACCCACGTCAGGTTGTTGAAAACCGTCAGGCGGGTGTCTTTGCGGGTGAAGACTTCGCCGTAGTTCGCGAACCATTCGAACTCGGGCACGGTGCGGTCGACGAACAGGCTCTTGTAGATCGTGCGAATCGCAGGAACCAGCAATCCGACGAAAGTGACGAACAGGGCCGGTAAGAGAAAGACAGTGATCTTGCCGCGTTCGGCCCAGCGTCCGGGCAGATACGAGACCAGCATGTAGAACACGACCAAGGCGATGACGAGCACTCCCAAGCCGATAACGACCGTGACCAGTGTGTCAAAGAGATCCCGCATGAGCAGTTACCCCCAACTTCTCCGTACTACCACTTCCCCCAACGATGGTTGCCTGCAGGTCCGAGGACCTGCAGGCAACCGAGATTACATACTTCTCATTGTCTGGTGTGTCTCAGCTGGAAGGCAGGGCCTTCCAGGCCGCTTCGATGTTGTTCAGCATGTCGTCGGTGCTACCACCGGCGATCCATGCCGTTGCTTCTTTCCAGAAAGCACCCGAGCCGATCGCTGCCGGCATCATGTCGGCACCGTCGAACCGGAACACCTCGGAGCCGACCAACAGATCGGCGAATCCCTTCAGGACCGGGTCGGCGAAGGTCGTGGTGTCGAAGTCCTTGCGGGTCGACAGGCTGGTGTCGCCGGTCGCTACGATCTCAGTTTGATACTCGAGCGAGTTCGTGTAGGCCAGGACATCGAAGGTCTCGGGCTTGTCGGTGCCGGCAGCGATCAGGTCGCCACCGCCGAGCATGTACTTGGGATCGCCATCGTTCACCGGGAGGTAGAACGTGTCGACCTGGCCCTCTGGGCCGATCGTGGTGCCCTCTGGCCAGATGCCGGCGTAGAAGCTCGCCTGCCTGTGCATGTAGCAGTTGCCGTCGAGGATCGGGAAGCCGCCGTCTTGGAACTTCGTCGTGGCGACGGCCTTGATGGCGTTGTCGCCGCCCATGTAATCGGGGTTCTTCAAGATGCCGCCGACTGCGTCGGCGACTGCTTTGACCTTCGGATCGTTGAACGGGATCTCGTGGTTGACCCACTGGTCGTACACGTCGGGACCGTTGATGCGCAGCATGAAGTCTTCGAACCAGTCGGTGATCGGCCAGCCGGTGGCGACACCGGACTCGATGCCGGCGCACCATGGGGTGCCGCCGTCAGTGACGATCTTGTCGGACAGTGCCGTCAGTTCTTCGAGGCTGGTCGGGATTTCGTAACCCCCGTCGGCAAATGCCGAGGGGCTGTACCACACCAGCGACTTCACGTTGGCTCTGGCGGGCACGCCGTAGACCTTGCCGTCGACTGTGGCGAGTTCTGGCCAACCGGGGACGTTGTCGGCAGTCACGGCTGCACCCAACGCATCGGGGAACGGGAAGACCTGGCCCTTCTTGATGAGGTCGAGGAAGCCACCAGGCTGCGGGAAGTCGATCACGTCGGGCGGGTTGCCGCCGTCGACGCGGACGATGACTTCGGTCTCGAATTGGTCGGTGCCGTCGTGGACGACCTTGACGCCTGTGCACGCCTCAAGTGGAGCGTAGGCATCGCGCAACCGGGTGGACGCCTTGTCGGTCTCGCTGTCGCGTACCGGTGAGAAGATGGTCACTTCTTTCCCGGCGTGTTGCTGCTCGCACTTGATCAAGCCGTTGGCAAGGGTGTCGCCGCCGGCCGCCGGTGCGGTGGTGCCGCCGGCAGCGGTGGTGCCGCCGGCGTCGGTTGCTGCTGGAGTCGACGTGTCTGAGTCGTCGTCGCCGCACGCTGCAACGAGTAGGCCAGCAATACAAAGTGCGCTCAAGGCGCCTCTTCGTGACTTCATGTATTTCCCCCTCAGGAACAATCACGTCGGTGGACGTGATGGAAAATTGTGGAAATTCTTGAGAACTTCCACCGGCGACCCTAGCATGCGGTTCGCCTGAGGGAAAGAGCTATGCAAGACTTCCCGCCGAGCACGCCAATGAGATGATGGGGGTCCCGTGGCAACGATCACACTCAACGACATCGACAAGGTCTACGACAACGGGTTTCAAGCCGTCAGCGGCCTGTCCCTCGACATCGAGGACGGCGAGTTCCTCGTACTGGTCGGTCCATCGGGATGCGGCAAGTCGACGGCGCTACGCATGATCGCCGGCCTCGAGTCGATCAGCGGTGGCGAGATGCGCATCGGTGACCGTGTCGTCAACACGCTCGAGCCGAAGGATCGCGACATTGCGATGGTCTTCCAGTCGTACGCGCTGTATCCGCACCTGACAGTGCGCGACAATATCGCCTTCGCGCTGAAGCTGGCCAAGCTCCCGAAAGAAGAGATCGAGCGTCGTGTAGCCGATGCGGCACGCACGCTCGAACTGACAGACAACCTCGACCGTCGCCCGGCGCAGCTGTCGGGTGGCCAGCGACAACGCGTCGCCATGGGCCGGGCAATCGTGCGTCAGCCGCAGGCGTTCCTTATGGACGAGCCGCTGTCGAACCTCGACGCCAAGCTGCGTGTGCAGATGCGCGCCGAGATCGCCAAACTGCAACACGACCTCAACGTCACCACGGTGTACGTCACCCACGACCAGATCGAAGCGATGACCATGGGCGATCGCGTCGCGGTTATGTCGAAGGGTTCGCTGATGCAGGTCGACTCGCCGCAGAACCTCTACGACCACCCCGACAATCTGTTCGTAGCCGCCTTCATCGGTTCGCCGCAGATGAACCTGTTGCGCGGCCGGTACGAGACAGGCGACGGCGGCGGCACGCTGCGGTTGGGCTCCGCCACCATTACCCTCACGCAGCCTCCCGCAATTCTGGCCGACTACAACGGCCGCGACGTGGCGGTCGGGCTCCGTCCCGAGCACCTGTCAGAAGTGGCTTCCGCCGATGGTGACAACGTCATCAGGGGGAAGGTGACGGTTCGCGAGGGCCTGGGATCCGAGGTGATCCTTCATCTCGAAGTCGATGCCGATGGCGTCGACACCGAGGCTGTGCGCGACGCGATGGAGGGGGAGAAGGCGGGGCAGACCATGTCGGTCCGCCTGCCACCGACGACACAACTGAAAGTCGACGAGACGGCGTACCTCGCGGTTAACCCATCGCAGTTGCATCTGTTCGATCTCGAGAGCGGCCTCGCCATCCGCTGACCGGGGGACACCCTGTTGCTCTATCGAACAGGCGTTCGATAGAGTCGGCATTCTATGGGGTTCAACAACCCGAACATGCCGTGGTGGGAGCTGGAGGCCACACTCTCTGACCGCGGCCGGGATGGTCGCGCCCCCGGGTCTCCCTCCTGGAACGCCGGAGGGGATGGTCCGGTGTGGAGCCGCAAGCGTCAGCCCTACGAGCCACCCGCTGACCCCGATCAGACCCGCCCGCTCATGCGGCCCGATTCGCCAGCGGTGCCCTATGCCGAGTTGCACTGCCACACCAACTTCTCGTTCCTCGACGGCGCCTCGCATCCCGAACAACTGGCCGAAGAGGCTGCTCGCCTCGGTCTCGAAGCACTGGCCATCACCGATCACGATGGCCTGTATGGCGTTGTTCGATTCGCCGAAGCGGCGCGTGCAGTGGGTTTGCCGACAGTGTTCGGCGCCGAGATCACGCTGGGCACAGCCATCACCCGTCAAGTGCTCAGTGAGACCGAGACGCAGACCCAGATTGTCACCGGGCGCGTGCCAGATCATCATGCCCCGGATCCCCATGGCGATCATCTGCTCGTGCTCGCTGATGGCCCCACCGGCTACGCCCGACTTGCCCGTGCCCTGAGCCTGGGTCATCTGGCGGGCGAGAAGAGCGCGCCGAAGTTCACGCTGCTCGATATTGCCGATGCCGTGGCCGGCCATGCATGGGTGCTCACCGGGTGCCGCAAGGGTGCCGTTCCTGCAGCGCTGGTCGAGCATGGTCCTGCCGCAGCCGCCAAGCAACTGCAGCGGCTCGTCGAGCTGTTCGGCCGCGACCGGGTGGTGGTCGAACTGTGGGACCACGGTGATCCGCTCGACTCGGCACGCAACGATGCCCTGGCCGAACTGGCTGCGCGTCACGACCTCTCGTGTGTTGCAACCAACAATGTGCACTACGCCACGCCGTCGCAGCGCAAGTTGGCCACGGCAATCGCCGCAGTACGCGCTCGCCGCAGCCTCGACGAACTCGATCCATGGCTGCCGGCCTCGACCGGTGCCCACCTGCGCAGCGGAGCCGAGCAGGCCCGCCGGTTCCTGCGTTACCCCGGCGTGGTCGAGGCAGCTGCCGAGATCGGCCGGGCAGCGGCGTTCGATCTGGCACTTGTTGCACCGAACCTGCCACCTTTCCCCTGCCCGACGAACTCCGACGGTACGGCGCCGCTCAGCGAGATGCAGTACCTCCGCCAGATCGTCGAGCAGGGCGGTCGCCACCGGTATGGCCAGCGACCGGCCGCCCATGAAGATCTCTCACTGCGAGCCAGGGCATGGCGCACCATCGACCACGAACTCGACGTCATCGAACACCTCGGCTTCGCCGGCTACTTCCTGGTGGTGTGGGATCTGGTCGAGTTCTGCAACCGGGCCAACATCTTCTGTCAGGGCCGCGGCAGCGCGGCCAACAGCGCGGCGTGCTACGCCCTCGGCATCACCAAGGCCGATGCGGTCTCGCTCGGCCTGCTGTTCGAGCGGTTCCTGTCGACCGAACGCGATGGGCCGCCCGACATCGACATCGACATCGAGAGCGATCGGCGAGAAGAGGTCATCCAGTACGTGTACCAGCGTTACGGCCGTCATCACACCGCCCAGGTCGCCAACGTCATCACCTATCGGGCGCGGTCTGCGGTGCGCGACATGGCCAAGGCGCTCGGCTACGCGCCGGGCCAGCAAGATGCGTGGAGCAAGCAGATCGACGCCTGGGGCAATGTCTCGACCACTGCCAACCAACCCGACCACGGCATCCCTTCGGCTGTGCTCGAGTTGGCCACCGAGATCGAGGATGCCCCGCGTCACCTCGGCATCCACTCCGGCGGCATGGTCATCTGCGATCGCCCGGTGATCGAGGTCTGCCCCGTCGAGTGGGGACGCATGGACAAGCGCAGCGTGCTGCAATGGGACAAGGACGATTGTGCCGCGGCAGGTTTGGTGAAGTTCGATCTGCTCGGGTTGGGCATGCTCAGCGCACTGCACTACGCCGTCGATCTCATCTCGACCATCGTGGCTACGAGGTCGATCTGGCCACCATCCCACAAGAGGACGACGTGTACGCGATGTTGTGCCGCGCCGACACCGTTGGCGTGTTCCAGATCGAATCGCGGGCCCAGATGGCCACGCTGCCGCGGCTGAAACCGCGACGTTTCTACGACCTCGTGGTCGAGGTCGCACTGATCCGACCGGGTCCCATCCAAGGTGGATCGGTACATCCCTACATCCGCCGCCGCAATGGTCAGGAACCGATCACCTACCTGCATCCACTGCTCGAGAACTCACTCGGCAAGACGCTCGGCGTGCCGCTGTTCCAGGAGCAGTTGATGCAGATGGCCATCGACGTTGCCGGGTTCACGCCAGCCGACGCCGACCAGTTGCGCCAGGCCATGGGCTCGAAGCGCAGCAGGGCACGGATGGAGAAGTTGAAAGCCAGGTTGTACGAAGGCATGGCCGAGCGAAACATCACCGGCGATGTCGCCGACGAGATCTTCACAAAGATGGCGGCCTTCGCCAACTATGGCTTCCCCGAGTCGCACAGCGTCAGCTTCTCGTACCTCGTGTACGCCTCGGCATGGATCAAGTTCCACGAGCCGGCGGCGTTCTGCGCGGCGTTGCTCAACGCCCAACCGATGGGGTTCTGGAGCCCACACTCGCTGGCTCAAGACGCGCGGCGGCACGGGGTGGTGGTGAATTCACCGGATCTCAACGCATCGCTGGCAACGGCAACGTTGGAGCCGTGCCCCGAGTCTGTTGGCGGGGTGGCTGTGCGATTGGGGATCGGCTCGGTCCGTGGCATCGGCAGTGAACTGGCCGACGAGATCGATGCAGGCAGGCCGTACGAATCGCTCGAAGACCTGGCGCGCCGCGTCCCACAGTTGCAATTGCAACAACTTGAAGCCATGGCCACAGCGGGGATGTTCGAGGGATGCTTCGGGCTGCAACGTCGCGAGGCGTTGTGGGCGGTTGGCGCTGCCGTTCAATCGCGGTCGGATCGTCTGCAAGGAATCATCACTGGCCAACGCGCGCCGCGCCTGCCGGGCATGGACGCGATGGAGACTGCAGTCGCCGATCTGTGGGCCACTGGGGTGGCGCCCAACGGTCATCCCACACAGTTCCTGCGCGACGAGTTGCGACAACGCGGCGTGATCACGGCAACAGGTCTGTGGGACTGTGCTCCGAAGTCCAAGGTGCTGGTGGCCGGGATCGTGACGCATCGCCAGCGACCGATGACGGCCCAGGGGGTCACGTTCATGAACCTCGAAGACGAGACCGGGCTCATCAACATCGTGGTCTCGAAGGGTTGTTGGGCCCGCTATCGCACCATCGCACGCAGCGCGCCGGCGCTGTTGATCCGCGGCCGCCTCGAGCGTGCCGAAGGTGTGATCAACATCGTTGCCGACGAGTTGACACTGTTGCCGGTGCCGGCATCGACGGCCAGCCGCGACTTTCGCTGATGGGCCGAAGGCCAGGCGCTGATTGGGAGAGAGCCTCGTCTACAGTCGGGCGCAGGAGGTCGATCATGGACTACGCGTTGCAGAATGCCGCGCCGCAACCGACGTTGCAGCACCTGGTCCGCGACATCGACGGCAAGCGCATCAGGGTCATCGTCTTCAGCGGCGTGGTCACCGTTGCCCCGGCGCAGCAACGCGGCATCGTCGTGCGCACCACACCGGAGCAGCCGGGTGCACCCGTCGGGTTCTACGTGCCCGAGGCCTTTGGGATCGCCCCTGACGGCGCCATCGCCGTGGCCGAGGCCACCTTGACGCAGGTCGTCGTCGACGGCCGCACACAGATGGCCACGGCGTACGGGATCACCGACATCACCGTGCGCCTGGTGACCTCCGAGCAGACGCCGGCCCTGGCATGGCCGTACCTCAGCTTCACGTGTCACTCCAACGATCTGCCGCTCAGCGTGCACTACCGGGTCACTGTTCAGCACCCGCTGGTCAGCGACAGCCCTCAATCGCGAAGCGCCTGAGCCGCGAGCTTGCCCGACAGGAACGGTTCGGTGGTGTTGATCACGCCGTCGTCGCGCAGCCGTTCAGCCGCTGCAACCATCGCGCCGTGGGCGATCCGCGACAGAAGGCTGCCGGTCGACACGCGGCGCACACCGGCCTCGCCCAACTGAGCAACGCTGGGCCCGCCGGGCAGGATCAAGACGTTGACCGGCACGCCAGCAGCGTCGACGACACGTGCGATCTGGCCGAGATCGGCCAGCCCGGGGGCGTACACCACCTCGGCTCCGGCAGCGACGTAGGCCTGCAGCCGGGCGATGGTGTCGTCGAGGTCGTTGATGCCGTGCAGATGGTTCTCGCAGCGCGCGGTCAGCACGAGCCCGGAACTGGCCGCGCCCGCAGCGGCCGCGCCGACGCGTCCGACGGCGACGTCGAGCGGGTCGATCGAGTTGGTCATCGGGTTCCAATCCTCGATCGAGCAGCCCGCTGCGCCGGCCCCGGCCAGTAACTCGACCGTCTCGGTGACACCGGGAAGATCGTCGGCGTAGCAGCGTTCCGAGTCGACGTTCAACGGCAGATCGGTCGCCGCCGCGAGCGGGCCGATGTGATCGAGCACCTCGTCGCGGCCGATTGTCATGTCGAGACGGCCGAGGGTTGCGGCGAACCCTGCGCTGGTCGATGCCAGTGCCGAAAAGCCCAGCGCAGCGAGCAATCGAGCCGACCCGAGGTCGTAGGGATTCGGCATCACGAAGGTGCCGGACGTGTGCAGGGATCGGAAGCGGTCGGTCGAGATGGTCATGCGCACAGTGTGTCAGTGGGGTAGCAGGTGCGTCCTCAGGCGGGCATCGGGCTCGGGGCGCGCCCCCAGGTGCTCGATCACCCATGCCGAGACGGTGGTCGCGAAATGGGCGGCCTCGGTCGCCGATGCGCCGCCGAGGTAGCGGGCCAGGAACGCCCCGGCGAACGAGTCGCCGGCACCGGTCGCATCGACCAGGTTGTTCGTAGCCGGTGGAATTGGGGTGGCAATGCCGTTCTCGTACACCAGGGCACCATCTGCGTCGAGCTTCAACATGATCAGCGCCTTCGGGTACAGGTCGGCCAACGCAGCGGCGATCGACTCGGGATCGTCGAGACCGGTCAGCACCTCGCCTTCCTCGTAATTGGGCAGGAAGATGTCGATGCCGAGGTCCTGCGTGACAGCCAAGAACTGTTTGACGCCCATCTCCCCGATCATCTGGAACGAGCCGGGGTCGAACGACAACGTCGCCCCGTGCTCCTGGGCCAGCAGGGCGGCGGAGCGTGCTGCAGATCGCGGCGGGTCGACGAAGAACGACCACGCAGTCATGTGCAGGTGGTTGGCGCCTCGTACCGTGTCCTTGGGTACCTCCGACGGCAGCAAGTAGAAGTCTGCGCCGCGTCCCGACACCATCGATCGCTCGCCAGTTTGGTCGACGAATACCGCGACGCAGCCCGTGAGGTGCTCGTCGGTCTCGACGAAGTGACTGATCACGCGCTCTTTGTCGAGATCTTCTTGCGCCAACTGACCGAAGCGGTCACGACCGATCTTGCCGATGAACTCGGTGTCGATGCCGCATCGCTTGGCCCACACGGCGACATTGGCAGCGCTGCCGCCCGGCGTCAGCATGACCTCGCCGAAGGTGTCGCCACCTGTCAACAACTTGCTGTTGGTGCGGATCAACACGTCCCAGGCGAAGTCGCCGATGACACACAATGGGGTAGACACGCAGGTCACGGTAGCCGTTGCCACCCGATCAGCCGCGTGTCAGGAGAGGCGTGTGGTTCGCACCTGTTTCAGGTTTTCGCCGCTGTAGCCCTCGACACGGATGAGTTCTTGCGGATGTCCGAGGGAGAGCTGCAACCCGCCGTCCACGTCGTGCGACTGTTGGGGCCGGCCATCGACGTAGACGTCGATCCGGTCGAGCCTGCGGACCTCGATGTCCAACACCGGCGCCTTCCAGCGGGTGACCATCGATGTGGCCGGTTCGGCTTCGATCAGCCGTCCGCAGAAGGTCAGCAGATCTGTGTTGTCGTGCAGCAGATCGTCGATGGTCATGGCATAGGTGCGATGGCCCACGATGCCGATGTCTTCGATCGGCGCGCCGTCGGATGCGCCGATGCGCGTCGCCCGCCGGACCGACATGGTGAACCCGACGCCCTTTGGCAGCCGCGGCAGGTTGTAGGGCGTGCCGGCGAGCACACTGTTCAGCGTGTCGGCCCACCACACGTTGGCACCCCCGGCGCCGGTGGCCCGGCCGACGCTGACGACGGTGCCGATGCCGTTGTCGGCGAAGCCTGCAGCAAACAGATCGGCCGCCGAATACGTCGTCGAATCGACAACGGTGATGACCGGGCCGCCATACACCTGCCCGATGTCGTTGCATCGCTCGGTCGGTGTGATCGGTACCGATTGGGAATAGATCTCACCGGTTCCGATGGCGTCGAGCAGCGTTCGTCGCCAAGGGCTCAAAGAGCGGCGGTTCTGCGGTGCATCGGTCATCGCCCGTGTGAGATCCGAGGCGATGATCGAGAATCGTGTCGGCGCGATCGATGACGGCGTGAACAGTTGCAGCAGGCGTTCGGCCGCCCAGATCAGCCCGCCCGGGTTGCCGCGCAGGTCGATGATCAAGCCGTCCTGGGGCAGCTCGGCCAGCAGGCGAACCACCTCGGCCACGAATCCGTCGTCGTCGCTGAGCTCGAAACTCCACAGACGCAGGTATCCGCAGTCGCGTCCGGCGACGGGCACTATGCGGGCCGAGACGTTGTCCTGGAACTGGCCGGTGATCCAACCGCTGCCACCCATGTCCACACCGGCGGCCGCGATGCGATCACGTCGCTCGTTGCGCCACAGCTCGGCGTTGAACGACAGCTTCTTGGCTCGCCGCACAAGTGCCCGATCGGGATGGATCGCCGTCGCCGCCGCGGCCGGTGCCGTGGGGTGTGCAGCATCGGGCGCTGGTCCGGGATAGATGAATCGCCAATCGAACCGGTGCTCGTGCACGGTCTCGTCATCGCCGATCCGATATCCGACGATGATCCATCGCTCGTCGGGAGGAGGGCCGATCCCGAGCGGCCGGAAGGTCAACGAATCGAGTGAGCGGGCCATGGCACTGTCGGGCCGCCCGCCTCGTTCGCTCTCGCCGCGGCGGCGAACCGCATCTGCGATCGGCACGCCATTCCATTCGACCAACTCGACTCCCTCGGCGAAGCCCGGGTCGGTGATGAGTTCGGGAATGATCTTGGAGACGATGAATCGTGGCGCGCCCTCGGAGCCGAACTGCTCGACGAGGAACGGCAACCGTGCCACCGTTCCGGCGAGCGGCGACGGCGCGATGTACGCGGTGTGCGCATCGCGCAGGTTGGTAAGGATGCTGCCGATCTCGCGATGGAACGCGTCGTCGGTCATCAGCCGGGCGCGCTCGTGCAGGCGACGAAGTTGCTGTACCGGATCGATTCCGTACATCGCTCGCTTCAACGGGAGGTGCACGTAGAGGCCGTCGAGCAACTCGGTGAACATCGTGATGATGTTGTTGCGCTCGAGTTGGGTCAGCGGGGCGCGTGGCGGCGCGGCCGCCACGGCCTCGGCCCAACTCAATCCGGCCAGCGCGTTTTTCACGGCAGCACTGCGTCGTCGGCAAACAGTTGGTCGAGGTTGTCGAGCACGTGGTTGTGGTACCCGGCTGATCGCACCGCGCTGAACCAGGTCCCGTCGTGGATCAGTGTCGGCAGTGGCGGCGCGTCGAAGGAGGTGCCGGGAGGCGGTGGGCCGGCCACGCTGTTGGGACCCCCCGGCATGTCGGACTCGAGGATCAGGGTGCCAGTGCTGGTGGTGGTGACGTCGGCTTCGAATGCCTCGACCGCCAGCCCCTGCTCGATCGCTGCGACGGGATCAGCCTGCACGGCTCGGAGGGCGGTCATCACCGCCGACCACGTCCAGACCTTCGACGGGTTGTCGGGCCGGCGCAACACGCAACGCCGCGATGTCGACCCGATGCCCACGCTGGTCGTGGCGGTCTCGCCGGCAGACTTCATCAGTGCAGACGTGCCGTAGCGGGCGCGGCCGTCGCCGACGACCAGCAAGACGTCGCGCTCTCGGGCAAGCAACAGGTTCACCCACGGGTCGTCGTGCCGCTTGGCGATCACCACGACGTCGGCCATTCGCCCGGACTCGAGCCGTCCCGGTGCAAGTCCGCCCCAGGCGCGTGCCAGCAAGTCGCCAGGGTTCGAGGTGACCATCTCGGCCAGCTCGAACGGCGTCACGGCGAGGCCCGCATGGCGCACCCAGGTGTACGCCACCTTCAGTTCGCCGAGCAGGTTCTTGCTGCCCGATGGGCCCCAGTCGCTGCCGATGCACACCGACACACCGTGCGCACGCGCCGCCAGCACGTCGGTGGTCTGGTCGTAGAGCCACAGGTTGGAGAACGGCGACCACACCACGCCGCCCGGCGCAGCACCGTCGGAGAGATCGGCATGCACGTTCCACTGCCTGAACTCGTCGTCGCCGACCGCACTGCAGTGGATTGCGATCAGCCGATGGCGAAGGCAACCGGCGGTGGCGACGTCGTTGAACTCGCGCGCCACCTTGCTGCCGCGCTGCCCCTCGCAGAGGTGGTACACCAGAGCATGGCCCTGGTCGAGCAGGTCGCGGCGATCGTCGAGCTCAGCCGACGACAGGTTGATCACCGAGGTGCGAATGGAATCGGGATCGACGCCGTCGTCGACACTGCGCACGAGTTGATTGCTCGGCGTGCCGTTGGCGTTCGGCCAGCCCTGGATCGTTGTCGTGCCGCCGGCAAGGGCGCGCACCTGTGCGTAAGCGAGCAGCTCTTCGGGAGCACCCTTCAGGTACGCGTATGCCGGCCAGCTGACAGCAGGCTTGTACGACGGCGCGCTGGGCCACAGGTCGCGGTGCAGCCACGGCCCAGAGGTCCGGGCCGGCTCGTGCCAAAGCGGCAGTGTCGCGAAGCCGAGGTGGGAGTGCAGGTCGGTGAGGCCGGGGTATACGTAGGCATCGCCGACGTCGACCTGGCGAAAGCCCTGGGGCGGCGCGTGCCGGCCCTGCAACACCTTGTCGACCAACGCCCCGTCGAGGCGCACGCGGCCGGTGAAGTGCCGCGTCGCGTCACCGCTGGCCAGCGGAACGATGTGGCCCTGCACCTCAAGCATCGAGCATCACAGGTTCAGCAGGATCTGCGCCGCAGCGGCTTCGGATGCCGACGGTGGCGGCGGATCCAACGCGGCCGCCCAGGCCGGCATCGTGACTTTGTAGTAGTCGAACGACGGCGATCCGTTTTGTGCAGCCTGTCGGCCACGGTTGCCGCTCGAGCCCTGCCATCGCAGCGTTCCGAACGGCAGGTCTTGCCTCGGGATCTGCTCGCGCTCGCCCGCGTAGGTGAACGTCGGCGTCGTGATGTCGCGGCGGTACGTCAACGCCGCCAGTTCCGTCAATGCCGATTGCCAGTTGGCGTTGACCCCCGACTGCAGCACCGACTTCATGGTCACGACAGGGGTGCCTGTCGGCGTGACGTGTGTGCGCAAGCGTTGGGCAAGGGGGCCCATGAACAACAGCACCTGCGGGCGCGACAGGCGCACCGCCTCGGCGTGGATCGCCCGAACCGCCGCGCTGTCGACCGCCGCAGCGGCAGCGCTCTGACTGTCGTCGAGCGTGTCGACCGGCAATGCCCGCAAGATCGCGTACCGACCGGTCAGCCCGGCGGAGCGCAGGAACGACTGCAATCGCTGACCATCGTCGCCGGTCAGGGCGCGCATGGTGAACAGGTCGTCGTGCGATTGCTGATCGGCGATCACGAGGATGCTCGGCCGGTCGAGACGCCCTCGGTAGATGGGCCCGGTCCCCATCGAGGGCGAGCACTTCAACCCGAACGAGTTGAAGTCAGGCCAGGCAAAGCCGGACTTGCCGCCCTGCAACAGCGCGGCGAAAGAAGCGCCAGGCCCTCGATCGAAGTCCTTGTGGGCCCGGCGCGGTGGCTCCCATGCGACATCGCCGACGTCGGCGCTGTAACCGACATTGGTGCCCGCAGTGCTGCCCGAATACGACAGCGTCGTACCGTCGTTGTTGTATGCGCCGTCCTCAGAGAAGATCTGGATCGCGGTCTGGCCGTCACGACGATTCGACGATGTCGAACCACGCCCTAGTCGCCAGGCGACGCCGTACGGGAAGTCGCGGAACGGGATCGGGTCGCTGGAGTAGGTGTAGGCCGTGGTCGCTCGAACCGCCCCAGGGTCGACGGGCAGCCACGACGGATCGTCGGCGATCCAGTCGTCGACCCTGTTGATGGCCGATTTGAAGCTGGAGATGATCGCGGCAACCGCGCCGCCCTTGCCGGCGCCACCCGGGTGCAGCACACCCACAACGTGCAGATTGGGCGAGATCACCGATGCGTCGGCAAGGTGAAGGTTGTTGGGGTCGGCGTTGCCGCCGTGGGACTCGACCCAGCTGGCAACCGACTCCTTGGCCGCCCGGCCGACGGCGATCACCAACTGCAGGTCGTTGCGCGCCACGACGTAGTCGAACAGCTCGTTGCGATGTTGGGCGATCGGCGAAGCGGGGTGCTGAGCAATGATCGGCAGCAGCCCGTCGTACTGCCCGAAGATCGGGTAGACGAAGGTGTTCAGGAAAAGGTACGAGCGATTGATGCCGAGGTGCCCGAGGAAGTGCTGCATGCGTCCACCGGTACCGCCAGTGAACGAATGGTGGCTCAGGGACTCGTCCTGCGCGCCTTCCTGACCGACGACCAGCACCTTGACCTGTTGATCGCCCAGCCGCCCACGGTAGAACATCGGGCCGAAGTGCCACCGGAACTCCTCGCTGCCCGACATCGCCACGCCGAAGCCGCGGTAGTTCGGTGTCTCCGCGAACAGACGCGACCAGCTTCGGTTCTTCGCCGGGCCGGGGTCGTATTCCCATGGAGATCCACGGTCCTGCCAGTACTGCTCCCACATCGCGGCGCTCCTGTTCTCCACACAGCGCCATCTCCCGCTGCACGTGTTGACAAGAGTCTCCACCGTAGCCGACAGATACGCGTCCCGATCTCGTCTGAGGGGAGCGACGCGGCGGCACTGAACTGCATCAGGAACTTACGTCGATGGGGTCGTGTGGTGGTCCGTCCTGCAGCAGCGTGACGAGCAAACTGTGCAGTTCGTTGGGCACGAACCACGCATCGCTGGCGGCTATCTCGGAAATCGTCCACCAGCGCAACTCGTGGACGAACTCCGCGTTCATCTGCTCCCACGAAAGCTGCGGCCGTGGTTCGAAGGCGTCGCTGTTCACGAGGTAGATCCGCTCGCGTTGGCCGTCGAACTCGCCGTTCAGGAACGGCACGATGTGCAGTCGGTGCCATATCTGTGGCCCGACAGCCGCGTCGACCAGACCGACCTCCTCGCGCAGCTCGCGCTGCAGCGCATCAAGATGGCCCTCACCCGGCTCGAGTCCGCCGCCTGGCAGCGCCCATCGCGTTGCCGTGGGGAACTCGAAGCGCACGAGCAGCACACGTTGCTCGGGATCGATCACCAGGGCGCGCACGGCCTCGCGGATGCGCAACTCAGATGCAGGCTGTGTCATCCCGGATCATTCGTCGGGCGAGTTGTTGAGGCCGTCGTTGAACATCCGATACATCTCGTACACGCTCTTGCAGGTCTCGCACAGCGGGAGTTGCTTCGGATCGCGCGATGGCACCCACACATGCCCGCACAGCGCTTCGATCGGGGTTCCGTAGATCCGTGCTTCGAGCACCTTGGCGGCGGCGCTTTCGCCCGGCTCGGTCTTCACGATGTGCGCGGCAGCAGGCTCGCCTGGCTGGAGGTCGGGGTCGATGTCGGGGATCGTCTCGACGGGGCTTGTCACCAATTCACTCACACGACTAGTCAATCACTCGACACGCAGTGCTGCCAGCTCAGCTTCGATGTTGGCGCGCGCTCGGTGCTCGAAGGCCGCGTGCATGTAGTCGGTGACGAACAGGCGGGGCTGATCGACAAAGTGCTGCAGCACTGCTGTTCGCCCCGTACGCCATTGGGCGTCGTCGACGTGGTCGTACTCGGCGCGCACTCCGTTGACGTACGCGTGGTAGCCACTGGGCTCGGCGCCCAGTATGGCGAGATCGGCGTCGAGCAGAATGTCTGTGTCGCCCGGGTCGTCGTGCCGGGCGAGGTGGTTCGCCGTGGCGGTGATCAAGGCTGTGAGCGAGCCGCAGCGGCCGTACGACCACCCGATCTCGGACATGTGCGTGGCCGCCAGCACCGCACTGCGCGCCTCGTTGTCGTCGGCGCGCGGGTCGTAGATCGCGTCGTGGTAGAGCGCCGCGGCCAACACCTCGGCCGACGGCTCGGCCCCCGACGCCCGCGACGCGTCGTGCACGTGGCGGAGCACGAACATGATGTGGGTCGAGGTGTGGTAGTGGCGGTGCGGTTCGGCGTATCGACCCAGCAACGAGTCGACGTACTGGTCGTGGTGGTGTCCGGCTATCTGTCGCCAGGCTCGCCGGATCTCGATCTCCGGTTGGGTCATCGAGGCGACGTTACGGCACAGTGGCGCCTATGGCTGTGCTGATCGACGAGCCCATCTGGTGGCACAAGGGCCGCCGCTGGTCGCACCTGGTCAGCGATGTGAGCTACGACGAACTACACGCGTTCGCCGAGCAGGCAGGGATCCCGCGCCGCGGGTTTCAGGGGGATCACTACGACGTCCCTGAGGAGTACTTCGACGACCTGATTGCCGCGGGTGCCTCGCTGACATCGAGCCGCGAACTGTTGCGGCGGCTGCGTGCCGGCGGGTTGCGACTGACCCCGGCCGAGCGCCGGGCGCGCCGATAGCGCGTCACCATCGCTCGGGCTCGCCGAGCAGCTCGCGTGGACAGTCGACACCCGCCGGGCCGACGACAAACCACTCGATCAATTCGATCCCGTGTGACTCGGTGATGTCGTTGGCCTCGAGCCAACGATCGAGATCGCCGGGCAGTGTTGCCGTGGTGTTGTGGGCAGTCTGCGGACGAACCGTGGCCAGCACCAGACCACAACGTGCCAGACCACACCATGCCGGCGACTTGCTACCGGCCACCGCCATGCACTCGGCGACCGACAGCACCGAATCGGGGTCTGTCGTGCCGCTGACGACGGTGATGGTGTTGCTGCGGCTGGTGTCG
>JANOCR010000289.1:0-3139 GCA_031412355.1 Ilumatobacteraceae bacterium
CTCTCTTGAGCCACACCACGACGAAGCCCTGGACGGATGCTCTTCGTTCTCAAGCCAGACCCACAATGCGAGCCGGCAGGCGCATCTCGAGCAACCCGTCCAGAACCTCACCGACGCTACGCACGCAGCGACACGTCAGAGACAGTCTCAAGTAGGCGCATCGGCGTAGTCGCAGACTCGACGGTAGGTGGCGTCGTGGCCCGATGATCGATGCGTTGTTTGGGGGACGGTCGCCCGCACACCAACCCGGGGCCTGGCGCAGCAAACCGGCGCATCACTTCCTCGAGCTCGAAAACAGATATGACATTCTCAACACGACTTTTGACATCGTCCCCCCGTGAACGGAAGCTTGTACCCATGACCACGTTGTACCGATACTCGTTCGACAAGCGGCTCGTCGCGTTCTGGGGCGTCTTCGGCGTCCGGCCAGCCAAGGACGGAGTCACACTCACCGACGACGGTCGGCTGCGAGCTTCGTTCGGCTTGCTCAAGCTCGAAACCACGCTGGAGAATGTCGACGGCGCCCACATCACCCGGAACTACCGCTGGTGGACCGCAGCCGGCGCCAGGGCCTCACTGAAAGACGACGGCCTCACGTTCGGAACGAACGCCAACGCGGGCGTGTGTATCCACTTCCGCGAGAAGGTACCGTCGCCACTCAGGCGCAGAGGGCACTCCGCGCTCACGGTCACCGTCGAGGATGTCGAAGGTTTGACGGAGGCGCTTACCCGCCGCTGACGCCGGGCACACGGCGTTCTCGCCGGCGATATCGGAGTCCATCGGCCGCCGGGCGCCCGTTCGCGCCTCTAGCGAGAGCAACACGGCGACGCCATCGGACACGGCGATAAAGGCGGGGTCCGAGCCAACGACGCCGAGAGGCCTCAACTACTGGCAAATCACAGCAGCGGACATACCCGCTCTGGCGCGACCGCGCGGTCGTTGCAGCGTCGTTAGCTTCTGTCGTTCATGCGTGTCGGGACATCGGGTCTGTCGTGAGGATTCGCGGGCAGGCGGTGGCGGACACAGTCCCGTAACAGCAGGAGTGCCGAGGGTCCGCACATGGCTGACGCCAAGTCTGACGTCACGAAGCGCGTGGCCGCCGCTCGCCGCGCCATCCCGGAGTTGGACTTGAATGGCGTAACAGGCGACAGGGGGCGGTCGGCCAAGGGTGCCGGTCGTCGATGTCGGTGCTCGCACACCCATCGCACACCGGGACGACAGCTCGATCGCGCGGCGCGCTCGTCGGTGCGGGCGGCTACGGGAAGCTGAGGTCGACGGCGCCCTCGCTCACCGAAGGCGCAGGAGAACCGACATCCGACGCGTTGGTCGCTACCCAGTCCCGTGCAACCTTGAGGCTCTCATCGGTGCCGGTCTTGTCTTCACAGACGGTGACCGTGACGCCGCCATCATCGGTTCGAACGAGCGTGTAGCTCACGAACCCCTGCACTCCCCCGATGAGGCGCTGGATCTCTTCTCGTGCGGCCACGATCCGGTCGAACAGCTCGGTGGCTCCTGCGCCGGAATAGCTGCGAATGACTGCGTGCATGCGAACATCCCCTTTGACTGGCTGGCCGTCAACCGGCGACTTGACGAGGATCCTAACGCATTCACGTCGAACCTGCCCTCCAAGTGCCGTTGGAGGCGCGCATAACGCCAGCGCAGAACGACGACACCGTCTCGCCGAAAGACTCGGTTGTGCACCGGCGCCACCGGTGTACCCGTAAGGGGGCAGTCGTCGTTGTGGTAGTGAACGGGTGCGAGCACAAGTGTGAGCGTGCCAAGCTGTCGGCGATGGTTACCGCCGGTCCCGTCGCCGCCTTCTACGCGAAGGGCAACGAGGCTTGGGCGTCGTGCCTGATGGCCGATGTCGCTGCCCATGGTGTGCCTGTCATCGACGCGACGCGAAGCGATCGACCCGCGGCGGTGGCTCAGGCTCGGGCCATGCTCATCGTGCACAGCTGGTTCGGCGGGTCCAACGGCGGCGGGCTTCCGAGCGATAAGGAGATCGCGCACGTGAAATCCAACGGCGGCCGGGTTGTCGTCGCTCGGCGGAACTGGACGAAGATCCACCGCGACGACTACCCGGGACGTGACGTCGTGTTTGCGTTGTGGGATGGCTACTACCAGCCCGCTCCCCACCCGGCAGGTCGTGCCCCCGATTCGGGATGGGCTGGCCTTCTCGGTCAGTTCGGGATCCGCCGGGCGAAGAACGATGTGCCGTCGAACTATGTGTTCATCTCATACCGCCGCAAGGTGAACGGTGCGTTCGTTCGTGAGCAACTTCGCGGCGCGCTTGCGCTTGGTGGATTCGCGTCGTGGGACTATTGCGCCACGGAGAACATGGACGAGCCGGACCCCAATGAGGTCAGCCCTGCCACCAAGGCACGGCTCGTCAGCCTGGTCACTAATGCGTCGGCCCTGGTCGTGGTGGCGACCTCCGGTTGGTGGAGTCCATGGACCGCACTCGAACTGGCAACTGCACGCGCCGTGCCAGGAAAGCCGATCGTCCTCGTTCGGCCGGCCGAGTCACGACCGAGCCGGCGCGCCGTTCTGAATGGCGTGTCCGTCGAAGTCTTGCGCCCGGGGCAGATCACTGCGCCACGCACGACAGCGGCCCTTGCTGCAGCCTGCGTTTCTCGCGTGCTGCCACCGAATCACGGCACGTAGTGGCGCAAGAGGCCATCGCCGTCGTCGAAGGCGCGCATCTACTTCTACTTTGGTGAACTCGCGACCGTGCTGAGCAACGCGCGTTCGCCCCAACTGGGGCAAGGACACTTCCAACGTTTCGAGGTACCCCTCGCCGGTCGCTGGATGGGGTGGTATTGGACACGCAACGGAGTCGAGGGCAATCGCGCTCGAAGCGCCGGAAGTCTCACCATGATCGATGGTGGGTCGCCGCGCGCGCGACATGACTCAAAGGGTAGAACTGCCCGGACGGATCAAAGCCCCACCACACCCGCGGCGCAGAACGACGACGTCGTGGATCCATTCCGCGAGAACAGAACGAATCCTCTCTGTGTCAAGTGGGTCGTTGGAGTCGTGCGCGGGCGCGTCTGTTCGACCGGTGATGTCGGTTGCCGTAGCGTTGGTGGTGGGTCCGGGAGTGGCTTCGCCGAAGAACCGGTTGTCAGGATGCGAG
>JANOCR010000290.1:0-20074 GCA_031412355.1 Ilumatobacteraceae bacterium
GGACTCGTGCTCGACCCGTACTTCTCGGCGTCGAAGCTCGAGTGGCTGTTGACCAACCGAGACATCCCGATCGACGATCAGCTGGCGCTCGGCACGATCGACTCGTGGTTGATCTGGAACCTCACGGGGGGTGCAGTGCACGCCACCGACGTCACGAACGCCAGCAGAACCATGCTGTTCGACATCCGCTCCTTGCGATGGTCGCCCGACCTGTGCGACGTCTTCGGTGTTCCGATGTCGGCGCTGCCCTCGGTACAACCGTCGAGCGGCCGATTCGGAACCACGTCCGACCGTTCCGGTTGCCAGGCCGGCATTCCGATCTCTGGCGTGGCGGGCGACCAGCAAGCAGCGTTGTTCGGCCAGGCATGCTTCATCCCCGGCATGGCCAAGAACACGTACGGCACGGGCAGCTTCGTGCTGATGAACGTCGGGGCGTCGTGCCCGCCGCCCACCGAGGGGATGCTGACCACCGTCGCCTGGCAGCTGTCGGACGGCACAGTTGCGTACGCGCTGGAAGGAGCGATCTTCGTGACGGGCGCCGCCATCCAGTGGTTGCGCGACGGTCTCGGGTTGATCGCATCTGCCGCCGAGATCGGCCCGTTGGCGGCCAGCTCGCCGGACAGCGGGGGTGTGTACGTGGTGCCGGCCTTTGCCGGGCTCGGGAGTCCTTGGTGGGATCCCTACGCACGTGGCACCATCGTCGGCATCACACGAGGCACATCGAAGGCCCATCTCGCACGCGCCGTGGTCGAGGCGATGGCATATCAAACGCGCGACGTCGTCGAGGCGATGGCCTCAGCCAGCGGTACATCCCTGGCCGCACTGCGCGTCGACGGTGGCGCCTCCGTGATGGACATGTTGTTGCAGATGCAAGCAGACCAGCTCGGGGTCACGGTGCAACGCCCGATTGACCAAGAGACCACCGCGCTCGGCGCCGCATACCTGGCCGGACTCGCCGAAGGTGTTTGGCCATCGCTTGCGGCGATCAACGATCGGTGGGAGATCGACGCCACGTTCCAGCCCGAACCGGATCGCACGTTCTCCGATCTCGGCCACGATGCATGGCTGCGTGCGGTGCAGCGATCCCGTGGCTGGATCGGTTCGTCGTGAACCGTGGCGCACTCGTGGCCGTTGGCACCTGCGTGGCGCTGCTGTGTGCGTCGGTGGCCTCGGCACTCCCGATTGTCGACAGATCGGCAGATGCCTCGCTGTCGGCTTCGCGCGGCACGATGGTGCAGGTCACACCGACCCTGCCGCCACCGGTTCCCCGGGTGCTGTGGATCGGCGACTCATCGCTCGAGGGGCTGAAGTTCTACCCGCGGGCCTTTGGTGCGATCGGTGGCATGACCTACGTGTTCGACGCCGAGTCGTGCCGGCGCCTGGTCAGGCCGTCGTGCAACAGCCTCGCCGGAAACACACCCGACACGGCACTCGAGGCGATCCAGGGTGCCGCTGGACACTTCGATGCGGTGGTGATCGGCACCGGCTACAACGAGGGCAGCAACGGGTTCGGCTCCAACTTCGACTTGATCGTGTCAGCCTCTCGCGCGAAGGGCGCCGTGCGCGTCGTGTGGATGAACTACCGCCTTCGCGACGGACTGACGCGGGCCGGCACCGACAACAACGGCTCGTACATCTCCAACAACGCGACGCTGGACCAGAAGGCGGCCAGCGGCGCGTACCCCGATGTGGTCATCGCCAACTGGCGCGACTACACCGCTCCGGTGCGTTCGTGGTTCGTGTCCGACGGCCTCCACTACCAACCGGCCGGGGCATTGGGCGCTGCCGATTACATCTCCAGATGGATCACGCACCTGTTCTCGGAGCCATGCCCCAAGCCGATGACCGTCGGCGGTCCGATCGACAACCCGTGTACGCCACCCGATGGCAACCCGCCACCCGACGTGTTCGCCCTGTACGGCTGACGGGCGCGATCAGCCGAGCTTCGGAAGTCCCTTCTTGAGGTTGCGGATGCCTTGAGCGATTCGCCGTTCGTTCTCGATCAGGGCGAACCTGACGAAACCCTCGCCACCGGGGCCGAAGCCAACACCGGGCGACAACGCAACCTCGCAATCGCGCACGACGAGCGAGCAGAACTCGACCGAGTTCATCTCCGAGTAGGGCTCCGGGATAGGTGCCCAGACGAACATCGAACCCTTCGGCTTGGGGATGTCCCAGCCGATGCGGCCGAGGCCCTCGATCAACGCATCGCGTCGGCTCTGATAGATCGCACAGACCTCGGCCGGATAGTCGGCGGCCTCGTTCATGGCGACCGTTGCAGCGATCTGAACCGGCTGGAACACGCCGTAGTCGAGATAGCTCTTCAGCTTCACCAGGGCCTGCACCACTTCCTGGTTACCGACCAGGAACGCACAGCGCCAGCCGGCCATCGAGAAGCTTTTCGTCATCGAATACAGCTCGACCGCGCACTCCTTGGCTCCCTCGGCCTGCAGGATGCTGGGCGGCTTGTAGCCGTCGAAACCAACATCGGCATATGCAAAGTCGTGCACCACGACCATCTCGCGTTCGCGACAGAAATCGACGACCCGCTGCATGAATTCGAGATCGACCACGGCCCCCGTTGGGTTGTGCGGAAATGAGATCACCAGCACCCTGGGCTTCGGCCATCCGACGTCGTAGGCGGTCGTGAGGTTGTCGAAGAAGTCGCCGGTGAAGTCGCCCTGCACACGAGGGTCGGCAAGGTGGCGCATGGGCACCTGGCGCAGATCGGCGCCGGCAAACAGAGGGCCGTAGATGTGGATCGGGTAGCTGGGGCTTGGCACGATGGCGGCGTCGCCGCGATCGAGCAGGACCCACATGAGGTGGCTGAAGCCCTCCTTGGACCCGATCGTATTCGTGATCTCGAGCTCGGGGTCGAGTTGCACACCCCAATTGCGCTGATACAGCGCAGCGGCGGCCTCGCGCAGCTTGGGTAGGCCGCGGCTGACCGAATAACGATGATTGCGAGCGATGTGGGCGGCCTCGGTGAGCTTGTCGATAGCGATCTGCGGCGACGGAATGTCGGGGTTGCCGAACCCGAGGTCGATCACATCGACCCCTGCTCGCCGTGCCTCGATCTTCAAGTTGTTGATAATCGTGAACACATACGGCGGCAGATTGGTGATTCGACGGAACTCCATAGAGGATCTCACGCTACTTCCCGAGATCCGGCCGCCCACGGCAGATATGCGAGCATGGCGCCATGGCCCTCAGTCCGCTCCCTGACGACTGCATCCACGTCGTGATCGAAATCCCCCGTGGCAGCCGCAACAAGTACGAGATCGACCACGACACCGGCCGGGTATTCCTCGACCGGCGACTGTTCACGGCGACGACGTATCCCGCCGACTACGGGTACATCCCCAACACCCTTGGCGGCGACGGCGACGCGCTCGACGCCCTCGTGCTTCTGGAGGATGCCGTGTATCCAGGCGTGTGGGTCGCGGCCCGGCCGGTCGGCGTGTTGTACATGCACGACGAGGCCGGTGAGGACGCCAAGATCCTGTGCGTTCCGCCAAAGGAACCACGTTGGAACGACGTGGGCGATCTGTCCGACCTCTCACCACAACTGGTCAGCGAGATCCAGCACTTCTTCGAGGTGTACAAGGCGTTGGAGCCAGGCAAAGAGTCATCCAGTGCCGGGATCGCCGGCAAAGACGCTGCCTGGCGCGAGATTCGCGAAGCCCGCGCCAACTACACGCCTCACAAGTAGCCCGTCACAGTCCACGTGCCGCGAACCGTCACCAGTCTTTCCGGCCGATCGGGAGCTTCGGGCCAGGTCGCGATCGCGGCGATCGTCGCCCTCGGCGCAGCATGCCTCGCAGGATCGCCGCTGTATCTGTCGTCGGTGGCCACCGCAGCGGTGCAGAGCGAGCTCGGTCACACCTGCTTGGCCGATGTGGGACTGCGCATCCCTGTGGGTGGCGCGCAGCCCGACACCATCCCGGTCCTGCAGGCGATGGCTGAGCCGCTGGCCGAGCACACCCAGCCCAGCGTTCTGACGCGCATCGCCCCGTCGATCCTGGTCGACGCCGGCTCACCCGATCTCAGACCGTTCCGCGCCTACGTCGTGTACCGCGACGACCAGGAGCAGAATCTGCTGCGTCCCGTGAAATCGCCGGTCGACGGCGAGGTGCTGGCACCGGAGTGGATGAGTCCTCCCGCAGGCACGGCACCGGGGGCGGCGTTGTCGCTCTACACGACCTCCGGCGACGGCGGGGTCCGGTGGGTGCGAGTGGTGACCGTGGTCGACACCTACCCGCTGGTACCGACCCGCCCCGAATCGTCGTACTGGTGCGGCTTGCGGGCCCTGTTCCGGTCGCCCGGCAGCGATCCGGCGGATCCGCCGACACCAGTTCTGTTGACCACCTCCGACGAGGTGCGCCGGGCCGCGGTGTTCAGGATCGCCGAATGGGAGCTGCGACCCGACCCGGATGGCTTGACGAGGCACGACGCAGCGGTGCTGGGCGAGCGCTTCAACGAGGTTGCACGCGAGGCTCGTCGTCTGGTCGATGTCGACGAGACGATGAGGAACCGGGGCCTGATCGATGGCGAGGCGCTGCTGGCGGTAGTTCGCCACGCCGAGGCGTCGACCGCTGTCGTGGCCGGCACCATGGCACCGGTGCGCCTGGTCGCGTTGTTGTCGTCGCTGGCACTGCTCGGCGCGGCTACGACACTGCTGACCCGCGAGCGCCAGCGTGAGCTCCGCCTGCGCCTGTTGAAGGGACAATCGCCTTGGTCACTGGGCATTCGGGTGGCACGAGGTGCGGCCCCAGCGGTCGCCGTGGGCACCCTCGTCGGGGGCGGGTGCGCGTGGGCTGCAGTTCGCTTCCTCGGCCCGGCGTCTGAGCTCGAGTCTGCAGCTGTGCGCTCAGCGGTGGTCTACGCGGCCCTCGGGTCCATCGCAGCATTCGTCGTTGTCGCATGCATCGCATCGGCGCGATCCCTTACGTTCGTCGACGCCCGATCGCGGCACCGATCGCGGGTGCGTTTCATTCCCTGGGAGGCGATCCCAGTTGTCGCGGCATGGGTGTCATTCGGCCGACTCGACCGCATCGGTGGGATCCGGCAGGTGGGCACCAAGGTGGCCAACGCCGACTTCTGGGCGCAGTGCTTTCCGCTACTGGCCATCATCGCCCCGCTAGCCATTCTGACGCGGCCGACGATCGCGCTCCTTCGTCGCTGGCGACTGGCCGGGGCCCGGTTGCCACCGTCGGCGATGACGGGGCTGCGCCGGTCGTTGGCAGAGCCAGGTGTGACGGGTGCGGTGCTGCTGGTCACGGCGTTGGTCGCTGGGTCGTTCACGGTGGCACGTCTGCTGACCGACAGCACGGAAGTGCTGCTGTCGGAGAAGGCGGCAACGTTCCTCGGCAGCGACCTGTCGATGACGACGCGCGGCATCAGCCAACTTCCGGTGCCGTTCGACGCGACGGGCACGATCGTGACTCGCACCCAAGGACACAGCGGTTCGCAATCCGTCGACCTTCTGGGTATCGACCACACCACGTTCGCTCGTGCCGTCCACTGGCGCGACGATTCATCGGACCGATCGCTCGACGAGTTGGTCAGCGATGTCGGTGATGTCACGGACACCGTGCTTGTGCCGGGGCGCATTCCGGCGATCGTGGTCGGCGGCACCCTGCCCGACCTGCAGATCGAGAGCCTGATACAAAGAACGATAGAGATCGAGCCGGTCGCCACCGCACGCTGGTTTCCCGGCTTCCGCAACGGCGCTGTCCTGGTCGTGGTCGACCGGGATGCACTGGCCGCAGCCGGCTTCGTCGGAGGGTCCGAGATCTGGCTCAGCGATCCCCCAACCGACGCCTTTACGCAGCTGTCGAACGCGGGCATCACGGTCCGCAGCCCCAGGGATCTGTCTCAGGTGTTCGACGTCACCAGCTTCCTGACCGTTCGCTGGGCATACGCCACGTTGTCGGTGCTAGGCGTGCTCGTCGGCATCGTGGTGCTGCTCGCCCAACTGCTGGTACTCGATGCCCGGCGCCAGGCCCGGCAGGCGGCCCATGTGCTGACGACACGCATGGGGCTGAGTGCCCGGGGCGAGGCGGTCGGGCTGATGGCCGAGCTCGGTCCTGCCCTGGCCGTCGGCGCCGGGTTGGGGGTGCTGATCGGCTGGGCGGTGTCCCGGCTATCCGTCGCCCGGCTGGACTCGCTGCGCCACTTGCAGCCACCGGCACGCGTGATCGCCCATCCGACAGCAGCGCTACCGGTGGTCATTGGCGTCGCAGCGTCCATTGTCTTGCTGGTCGCCGTAGGTGTCTTCATGATCAAGCGCACTCGGGCGATGGAGGTGATGCGTGGAACCGCATGATCCGATCGTGATCCAGTTGGGCGACGACCGCCTTGCCGCGAATGTTCGCTCAGCCGTGCGCCGCTTCCCCGTTGCCGGCGAGGTGGTGACTGCGCTGCATCAAGTGGACATCGAGGTTCCCTCCGGTCGTATGACGGTGGTGTCGGGCCCCTCTGGGTCTGGCAAGTCGACGCTGTTGGCGATCCTTGGGTGCATGCAGAGGCCCGACGAGGGCAGTGTGATGATTGGCGACACCGACGTGCTGGCACTCGGGCGCCGGGCGCGCCGCGAGCTGCGGCGCGATCGACTCGGAATCGTGCTGCCGCAGCCGAGCGAGAACCTGCTCGATCACCTCGACGCCGCTGCCAACGTTCGGTGGGCGGCACAGCAACGAAGAACCCGACAACACCCGAGCGATCCCCCGGCAGACCTCGATCAACTCCTGGAAGCTGTCGGCCTGGCCGCTGCCGGCGCACGTCGCGTCCGCGAGCTGTCGGGCGGCGAGCAGCAACGGCTCGCCGTCGCTTGCGCGCTGGCCGGGGATCCCGAGCTGGTCATTCTCGACGAGCCCACGGCATCACTCGACCGGGCCAACGCCATTGCACTGGTCGAGGTGCTGGCCGGGGTTGCTTCGCGCGGCGCGACGATGGTGATCGCCACGCACGATCCGCACGTCACCGAGGCCGCCGATGTGATCGTCGAGCTCGACCACGGGCGCAGGGTCCGATGACCGGCGATCTGGTGGTGCTGGCCCGAGCAACGGACCTCGCCAAGCGTTGGGCCGACGGTGCCGGCCTTCAGCCGTTCTCGTTCACGCTTTCGTCGAGCGAGTTGGTCGTGGTGCGCGGCCGGTCCGGAAGCGGTAAGTCGACGCTGCTGGCCCTGCTGGCTGGGTGGATCACTCCCGACGGCGGAGCATTGACGCGTCTCGGACCGTGGGGCAGCGGTGGGTTCGATCGAACATGGAAGGGCACCGCGATCCTGCCGCAGGTGATCGCCACGATCGCCGAACTGACCATGACCGAGAACGTCGCCCTGCCGCTTCGGCTGACGGGTTCGCCACGCCAACCCGCACATGAGCGAGCCCGTCTCCTCCTCGACCAAATGGACCTGACCGACGAGGCCGACCGGCCTGCGTCGGACGCCTCGCTCGGTCAGCAGCAGCGAATGGCACTGGCCCGCGCTGCGGTGATCGAGCCCGTCGTGATGTTGGCAGACGAACCGACGAGCCATCAAGACGCCGGCCACATCACCACGGTGCTCGACCTGTTTCGTTCGATGGTTGCCCAGGGCAGCTGCATCGTGGTCGCCAGCCACGACCATGCCGTTGCCGACGCCGCCGATCGAGTGCTGGACCTCGACAGCTGACTTCCTAGCCGATCTCGTCGCAGCGCACCAGCCGGCCTTCGCGGTACGACTTCCACGCTGCGAGGCCGATCACCAGCGGAGCCCGGCCGTCGTTGGCCGACACGGGTGACGGGCCGCCGTCGGCGACGTAGGCGACGAACGACTTCCATTCCTCGACGTAGCTCGGAATGTAACGGTCGAGGAAGAAGTACGGAATCGTCGAGCCGATCATCCCGGCGGCGGATCGGCGAACGCCCGTGTGGGTGGACGGATTCTCGGACACAGCCATCCCGGCCGACCCGAACGCCTCGACCCGCTGGTCGTAGCCGTACACCGCCTGACGGCTGTTGTCGATGGTGGTGATGCAGCCGTTCTCGTGGCGCAGCATCACGACCGCCGTGTCGACATCGCCCGCCTCGCCGATGGCCGGATCGACACGAACCGCGGCCTGCGCGTAGACGTCGACCACCTCACTGCCTGTCACGAACCGGGCCATGTCGAAGTCGTGGATCGTCATGTCGAGGAAGATGCCACCCGACACCTTGATGTACCCGATCGGTGGCGGCGCAGGATCACGACTGGTGATGCGCAACAGGTGCAGGTCACCCAGCGATCCGTCGACCACTGCGGCGCGAACCGATGCGTGCGCAGGATCGAACCGACGGTTGAACCCAACCTGAATGGGCACGCCGCTGGCCTGCACCACGGCCAGCGCTTCGTCGACCTTGGCCAGGTCGAGCGAGATCGGCTTCTCGCAGAAGATTGCCTTGCCGGCCTGTGCTGTGGCGATGAGGAAAGGCACGTGGGTATCGGTGCTGCTGCAGATCGCGACGGCGTCGACGTCGGCAGATGCCAGCACGGCAGCGACGTCGGTCGTATGCGGCACGTCGAGCTCGGCACCGACGGCCGCTGCCGCATCGCCGTTGATGTCTTGCACCATCGCCAGCGAGGCACCTGGCACCTGTCGCGCCAGCAGTTCGGCATGCATCTTGCCAATTCGGCCGACGCCGAGCACTGCGGTTCTGAGTGTCACTGTGGCGTCTCCTGAAGTGAGGGCTTCGGCGCGTCACCCGCGCCGAGCACGGACTGGTCGTAGTCGACGATGTTGCCGGTCAGCATCCCCGATTCGTCGGACAGGTAGAAGGCAACGACCTTGGCGACCTCCGGCGGCTTGATCAAACGTCCCATCGGCTGCCCGGCTTCGGCGCGCTCGAGCCACCCGTCGGTGGCACCGTGGAACTTGCGCTGGGTCGCGTCCTCCGACTCGGTGTCCATCCAGCCCGGACTGACCATGTTGACTCGCACGTTGTGGCGCATCAGCGAGAAGGCCAGATTGCGAGTCATCGTCTCGAGAGCACCCTTCGACACGCAGTAGCTGAGGATGAAGGGCTGGCCTCCGTGACCGCTGGTCGAGCCGATGTTGACACAAGAACCGGCGACGCCCTCGCGGCGCATCACCTCGGCGGCGGCCTGGACCAGGAACAGCGGGGCACGAGTGTTGACAGCGATCATCTGTTCAAAGCCCTCGGGAGTTGCCGACCAAACGTTGTCGCGCCACGTCGCCGCGGCAACGCTGACGACGCCGTGAACAACACCAAACCGCTCGTCGGCGGCGTCGATCACGGCACGCGGTGCGGCGAGGTCTTCCATGTCGGCCTCGACATACGACGTCGGTGTTCCGAGGTCCGTGAGCTCATTCGCTAACGAGGCTCCCCTATCGGCGCTGCGCCCAGCGATCACCAATCCTGCAGCACCGTCGGCGACGACGTTACGGGCGATGGCCTCGCCAAGACCTTGCGTGCCGCCACTGACGACGATGACCTTGCCCTCGAGTTTGCCCGTCATGTTCCGATCCTCTGTTGTCGCAATCCACTGTCCATGGCGGCCCTGGCTGCCTGCACCTGTGGCCGATCGCTGACCTCTGGCACGCCGACCTCCCAGAACGCGCCACCACCGGTCCAGGTATACGCATCCGTATGCAGGGCAATCACCGTCGTTCGATCGCTGTGCCGCGCCCGGCCGAGCGCGGTCTCCAGCTCGTGCACCGTGGCAGCTCGCTCGCTGTTGCAGCCCATCGCCGCGGCGTGCGCAGCGAAGTCGACGTACACGAGCTCGCGATGGCGAGTGTTCTCGATCTGATTGTTGAAGGGCTCGCCACCCTGGTTGATCTGCAGCCGGTTGATCACGGCGAAGCCGCCGTTGTCGCACACGATCACGATCAGCTTGTGGCCCGACAGCACCGAGCTGTACAGGTCGCTGTTCATCATCATGTACGAACCGTCACCGACGAACGTGATGACCTCGTCGTTCGGCCGCGCCATCTTGGCACCCCATGCGCCGGAGATCTCGTAGCCCATGCAGGAAAAGCCGTACTCGCAATCGAAATCGCCCACTTCTTTGGCGCGCCACCCGTTGATCAACTCGCCGGGGAGGCCACCGGCCGCGGCCAGTACATAATCGCCGGGCTGTTGGTTGCGATCGACGGCGCCGATCACCTGCGCATAGGTGGGGCGACCGCTTGCGCCCACCGCGGATGGGTCGGCGATCTTGTCGATGTACGCGTGGTAGTCGCCGGTGGCCTTCTTGGCACGTAGCGCCCAATCTTCGTCGGCTCGCCAACCGGCAAGTCCGTCGTCCAGCTCGCGCAAGCCCTCGCGGGCATCGGCGACGACCGGCAGCGAGCGATGCTTCACCGCGTCGAAGAGTGCGGCATTGAGACCTATCAGCTGGGCATCGGCGGCAAACGCGGTCCAGGACCCAGTGGTGAAATCCTGCAACCGAGTCCCGATTGCAAGAATCACGTCGGCCGCGCCCGCGAGCTCGTTGGCGCTGATGCATCCGGTCACGCCGACCGGGCCGGCATTCATGGGATGCGTCGCCGGTAGGCATGCCCGCCCGGCAACCGTCTCGACCACGGGCACGTTGTGCGCCTCCGCAAACGCGGCCAGGTCGGCAGCGGCTTGCGAGTAGCGCACTCCCCCACCCGCGATGATCAGCGGACGCGCCGCCCCCTTCAGCGTGGCGACCGCCCGCGCCAGCTGGCCGAGATCGGCGCGCTGTCGGGCGAGGTGATGGATCGTCTTTTCGAAGAACTCGTCGGGAAAGTCGAACGCCTCGGCCTGCACGTCTTGCGGCAACGCGAGGACCGCCGGACCGCAGTCGGCCGGGTCGAGCATGACGGCAACGGCGTGCGGCAGTGAGTGGATGATCTGCTCGGGGCGCATGATGCGGTCCCAGTAGCGGCTGACCGACTTGAAGGCGTCGTTGACCGTGATGGTCGGGTCGCCGAAGTGCTCGACCTGCTGCAACACGGGGTCGGGCAAGCGGCTGGCGAACGTATCGCCCGCCAGCAGCAGCACGGGCAAGCGGTTGGCGTGAGCCACACCGGCGGCCGTCACCATGTTGAGTGCACCGGGCCCGATCGACGACGTGGCCACCATGATCTGGCGACGGTTGGCGGCCTTGGCAAACCCCACGGCGGCGAGGGCCATGCCCTGTTCGTTCTGGCCGCGCCACGTCGGCATGGCGTCGCCGGCCTCCTGCAACGCCAGCCCGAGGCTGGTGACGTTGCCGTGGCCGAAGATCGCGTAGACGCCCGGGAACAACGGGACCTCGACGTCGTCGATGACCGTGCGTTGGGCGATCAGGTAGCGCACGATCGCCGCTGCGGTCGTGAGTTGTGTGGTGCTCATCTCATTCCTCCCTCAGGGACACGACGTCCTCCCACCGACCGCTGTCCCAACTGCGCAACACTGCGTCCTGCACGGACACATAGGCCAGAGCCTCAGTGAAGCCCGGGATGTGTTGGCGGCCGGCGGCGACGGATTGCAGGAACTCGTGATCCTCGATACAGATCAAATCCTCGAAGCCGATGCTGTTGGCGCTTCCAGGAACGAAGTTGCCGTGCGGTGGAAATCGGTCACCGGCGAACACCGTCGTGAACCCGGTGTGCTTGTGTTCAGCCGCGATGTACACGCGCAACTCGTTCATCTTCTCAAAGTTCCAGGCGATGGAACCCTTGGTCCCATAGACCTCGAAGCTGTTCTGACTCTCTGGCCCCACCATCGATCGGCAGGCCTCGAACGTGCCACGGGCGCCACTGTTGAAGACACACATCATCCCGATGTAGTCCTCGTTGGTCACCTCGCCGGTGGGGTCGCCGGGCTTGCCTCGGTCGTAGTGCGTGCCACCGCTGGTCGGCAACGGTCGCTGCTTGATGAACGTCTCACCGGTGCTCATCACCTTGGAGATGCCCCCGACCAGGTAGTGCCCCAGATCGACGGAGTGGCTAAGGATGTCGGTGCTGACACCGTGGCCCGCCTGGTCGACGAGGAATCGCCACGAGAGCAGGCCCATCGGGTCGCTGCCATACATCGAGAAGAACCGCCCGTAGTAGTTGGTGATGTCGCCGATCTCGCCGTCGTCGATCAACTGCTTGGCGTATTGCACGAGAGGCGCCCAGCGATAGTTGTACCCGACACCGGTGACCACGCCGGCGCGGCGTGCTACCCGCTCGGCGACGACCGTTTGCCGAGGCGTGCCGCCGACCGGCTTCTCGCAGAACACCTGCTTGCCGGCCGCCGCCGCTGCTTCGACCATCTCGACATGCAACATGTTGGGTGCGGTGATGAAGACGACGTCGACATCGGAGGCATCGACGACTTCGCGCCAATCGGTGACGGCTCGTTGATAGCCGAAGGAGCGAACGGCGTCGTCGCGGCGCGCCTCGACCGTATCGCTGACCACCACCAACTCGGGCTCGTAGTCGCGGTCAAGGAAATAGCTGGGGGCGCGGCGGCAACCGCGGCTGTGAGCCTGACCCATCCAACCGAAGCCGATCACACCGATCCGTATCGTCGTGCTCACGTTGCGCGTCCATCCTTCGTCGTCATCGGACACCGCGGATCGGTGGCCATATCGACCCATGTGTCGCGGACCCAGTGATGGGTCGGGTCGTCGCAGAACGCCATCGAGCGTTCGCCGGCCGGCCCGGCGAGAACATTGAGGTAGTACATCGGATAGCCGGGTGCGGCTATGCACGGGCCGTGATAGCCACGTGGTACGCAGAACACGTCGCCGTCGCGGATGACCACGTTGATATCGATCGAGCCGTCGGGCGTATAAGTGCGATGCATGCCGAACCCATCGGCGGAGTACTCGCTGGTGCCTGCCACACCGATACGGAAGTAGTAGATCTCCTCGTTGTTGACGGGGCACTCCGGCGAGTCGTCGTGACGATGCGGCGGATAGCTCGACCAGTTGCCATCCGGCGTGATCAGTTCGACGCACATCAACTTGTCGGCATGGGGCCACACCTCGGGACTGAGGAAGTTGTTGACCTGTCGCGTCGCCGGACCCGCACCCCGCAACTCGACGGCCACGCCGTCGGCCGGGCCGTATCGGGCAGTGAGCCGACGCTCGCATCGTGCGGTGGCGATCGCCACGTCGCCCCCGGCCGGCGCGGTCAGCACCACTGTGGAACCACGCGGCGCATAGACAAAGTCGGTGACCCGATCAAACACGGAAACGCGCCCGTCGAGACTGAAGTGCTGACCATCGATGACGACATCGACGTCGGTGGCAGACAACGGCAGGACAGCGCCCTCGCTCGGACCGAGATCGATAGAGCGCTCTACTCCGGGCGCCAACAAAACGACTTGGAGCCCCGAATGGGTCCAGCCGGCGTCGTCGGGTGTCAGCGAAACCGCGAGGTCGCCGACGGCCAGCGCGCCAGAGGGTCGATGCAGCGATGGGTTCATTGCCTGTCCTTTGCGGCCTGTTGCACCAAGTCTGCTGCGCGTGTGACAGCAGCCGCAACGTCGCCGGATGCGGGGTACAACAACGACCGTCCGATCACCAGTCCACGAACAGTCGGTTCGTGCAGCGCGGCCTCCCACAGTGCGAAGGTGGCTTCCGGATCCGGCCCAGGGGCTCCTCCCAGCAGCAGCAGAGGTTGCGTGGTGACCTTGGCAACGGTGGCGATGTCGGCCGTCGCTTGGATCTTCAGCCACGTGTACGCACTGGAGCCGCCCAGCGCCGCGCTGACGCCCACCGCTTTCACCAGGGCGAGCGGATCGGTGTCCCACACCGCCTCGCCCTTGTCGTTCGTCGTGTACGGAATCGGCTCGACCATTGCCATCATCTGCGCGTCGTTGAGCTCTTGCACCGCGTGGGCTGCGCTAGCCAGGGTGGGCACGGTGCCCGCATCGCGGTAGTCGATGCGCAGCAGCAACTTTCCGGCATCCATGTTCGACGCCCGAAGGTGCGCGGTGTCGTAAGCGGTGAAACGATCGTCGATGGTCCACGTCGCGCCGGCGAGACCGCCGCGGTTCATCGTGCCGACAGCGACCTTGTCGTGCAGTGCACCGAGCAGCGCCAGGTCCTCGAGGATCTCGGCACTAGCCAGCACTCCGTCAACGCGCGGATGTTCGAGCGCGGTGAGCAGGCGGTCGAGCATCGATCGACGGTTGGCCATGGCCAATGGGTCGTCGTACAGGCCGACCATCGCCCGCGCCGTGTGATCGGCGGCGACGATGAACAACATACCTTCCTGCGTCAGTGTGGAGCGGCGGCGCCGAAGGGCGAGAGCGTCGGCGATCTTGTGAGGCGCGCTGACACGGGTCTCGGTCAACGATGCGTAGGTTTGGTCATCCAGCAACACGGCGGTCCTCCAATGCTTCGGTGACCTCGGTCAATGTCGGCATGGCATCGGAGCACAGCAGCCGGGACGCCACGATCGCGCCGGCGACATTGCAGTACTCGACGATGCGCACGGGCTCCCATCCAGACAACAGGCCGTGAACCAACATGCCGCCGAACGCGTCGCCGGCGCCGAGACCGCACACAACTTCGACGAGATGCGGCGGCACGACGGTGCTGCCCTGCGATGTGGCCACCATCACGCCTTCGCCGCCCATCTTCACCACAGCCAGTTCGACCCCGCGCGCCAGCAGCCGTTTCGCCGCCTCGGGCGGGTCGGCCGAGCCGACGGCGACGTCGCACTCGGTGCGGTTTCCCACTGCCACCGTGACGTGATCGAGTACCGGACTGAGGTCTTCCGTCGCCTCCACGCGACCGCCGGGCCAGAAGTTTGCGCGATAGTCGATATCGAACACGACGTGAGGCTTGCGGCCCCTGACCGACAGCAACTCCCAGCAGGTTTCGCGAGCTGGGGCCTTGCTGAACCATGCACCGGTCAACCACAGCACGGGTACGTCGGCGACCTCTTGTTGATCTATCTCGGAGATGTGCAGCGTTTGATCCGGGCCCATCGGGTAGCGGTACATCAGCAGCTGCGGGTCCTCCGGCGGATCCATCGCCGCGAACGCCAGCGGTGTGGGCATCGATGGATGCGTAGAGACGTAGCGGGTGTCGACGCCGAACAGATCGAGCTTGTGCCGCACATACTGGCCGAACGGGTCGTCGCCTACCTTGGTGAACACCGCCGCCCGGCGGCCGAGGCGCGCCGCGGCAATCGCCACATTCGTCGCCGACCCTCCGATCGACTTGGTGTACGTCTGCGGGTCGATGAAGCTGGCACCGGCCTCATTCGCATACAGATCAACGCAGATTCGGCCGACCGTGATGAGCTCAAGGGTGGTGCCGGAGGGTGGGGTCATCGAGCGTCAGCGAATACCGATCTCGTGCTCGAGTTGCTCGAGCTCCGCGCCACCGGCCATCAGGCGAGTGAGCTCGGTGCGCGAGATCTCGTTCTTGGCGAAGTCGCCCAGGCTGTGCCCGCGGTTGAGTAGCAAGAACCGATCGCCCACGGGGATCGCGTGGTTCGGGTTGTGGGTGATGAAGATCACGCCGAGCCCGCGATCGGCGGCGGCGCGCGTGTACTTCAGCACCACGCCGGACTGCTTCACGCCGAGCGCTGATGTCGGCTCGTCGAGGATCAGGACGCGCGCTCCGAAGTACACGGCTCGGGCGATGGCCACCGATTGACGCTCGCCACCCGACAGAGTGCCGACCGGCTGGTCGACGTCGCGCAGATCGATGCCCATCTTGGCCATCTCTTCCTTCGCCGTCTTCTTCATGAACGCGCTGCGCATGAGGATGCCGCCGCGCATCGGCTCGACACCGAGGAAGAAGTTGCGCCAGATCGACAGCAGCGGCGCGAGAGCCAGGTCCTGGAACACCGCGGCGATACCCGCATTGCGCGCGTCACGGGGGTTGTTGAAGTGCACCGGGCTGCCGTACATGGTGTACTCGCCCGAGCTTGGTTGGTGCACGCCCGACAGGATCTTGATGAACGTCGACTTGCCCGCACCGTTGTCGCCGAGCACGCAAGTGACCTTGCCGGCCTCGACCCTGGTCGTGATGTTCTCCAACGCGGTGACGTTGCCGAAGTACTTGCAGATGTTGCGCAGCTCGAGTAGTGCGTGTTCTTTGTCGTCGACGCCGGCCTTGTTCTCCTCGGTGACGGTCATCGTGCCTCCTGAGCCTTCTTGCGGATGAAGTTGTTGACCAGAACGGCCAGCAGCAGCACTCCACCGAGGAATGCGAAGCGGCCATCCGAGTTCCACCTGGTGGTTTGCACACCTACGACCGAGACCGCCATGATCGCCGAGCCGAGGGCAGCACCGATCACCGACCCGTATCCGCCGGTGAGCAGGCAGCCGCCGACGACGGCGGCGATGATGTATTCGAACTCCAACCCTGTGCCCTGGTTGGCCTGCACCGTGCCGTAGCGAAGTGCGATGAGCGTTCCGGCCAGGCAGCCGCACAATGAGACCGTGACGAACAGTCCGACTTTGACTTGGCCGGCGGGCACACCCACAGCGCGTGCGGCGTCCTTGTTGCCGCCAACGGCAAATATCCAGTTGCCCCAGCGCGTCTTGACCAGCACATAGGACCCGATTGCGGCCACGATCAACCACCAGACCACCGTTTGACGCAGCACATTTTGCCCGACGCTGCCGCCGGCGGCTTTGACCTCGGCAGCGTGCTCGGGGGTGAGGTTCGACCAGACCAGGCGGATGATCAGTCCGACGAAGGCGGCGATGAAGCCGCCGAGTTGCAGGAGCTTGCCGAGGCGATCGGCGACCGCGTCGGCGTGCTCGCGCTTCTCCATCAGGAACTCGACCAATGAGTTGGCGGCGATGGCGATCGCCCCGATCATCATCGCCGCGAACATGCCGGTTCGGAAGCGAACGGTGCCCGAGTCGGCGCGGACCACGAAGGCCAACACGACGACGGCGACAGACACGAGCAAGCCGATGTACAACTGCCAACGCTTGCTGGTCTTGCCGGCAATGCCGCGTGCGATCATCATGAAGGTCAAGCCGCCGCCGGCGAGCACCAACATGCCCATGGCCCGCAGCGCCTGCACCGTTGTCAGCTGCAGGAAGCAGATCGCCATCGTCATCACCAACAGGCCGGAGTAGATCGAGAAAGCGCTGAGCTTGCCCCAGCTCGACGCCTTTCGGTCGCCACGCAACTCGGGCAACATTGCCCGCACGGCCAGACCTATACCGGCCAGAGCTGCGATGGTCGCGATGACCGGCCGGAGACCCGACGATGTCCACGTGAGGATCGCCATGCTCTGACGTCTGTCGAATGGGATCGGGGTGAGACACGCAAGTGCGACGAGGCCGACGCCCAGGCCGAGTCGCCGCGCCGCTTCGGGGGGCAACGCGCCAGCTCCAGCATCGCTGCCACGGGCCTTCCACCGGGCGAGGGCAGGGCCAACGATCGCCAGGACGACGCCAACGCCGGCGATCACGCCGAACAGTGCGTTCTGACCGAGCCCATCGGTCCACAGCAGGCCGCAGAAACCGCCGATTGCAGCTGCCAGGCCAACGACGGTCAATCCCGCACCAACCGGATTGATCGATGCACGGCGGACGAACGACTGCTCGAGCAGCCCGTAGATGAAGGCTGCGCTGCCGGCGAAAACTAGCGCCAGGAAGAGATTGTCACGGATGCCGAACTCGGTGAACTTCCACTCGTGGGCAATCCAGCTCTTGAAGAACCCGGCACCGTCCTGATCGGCGATCTGATCGACCTGCACCTTGCCCACGAGGCGCTTGGAGATGACCAACATCACACCGCGCAACGTGAAGAACGAGGCGAGGGTGACGATGAAGCTGGGCAGCCCGGTCTTGTTGACCATGTATCCGTTGAACCAGCCAACTGCGGCGGCGGCCAGGAACGCAGAACCGATGGCCCAACCAATGTTGACGCCATCGCCCATGAAGTACCGCGAGAACAGACCGATCTGGATTGCAGTGGCGCCCGTCATGACGCCCGACGACAGGTCGAACTCGCCGCCAATCATCAGCAGCGCCACGGCGGTGGCCATGATGCCCGTAGGCGCCGCAACGTCGAGCCAGTTCAGGGTTGTGTCGGCCTCGCCAAATGTTTGACCGTTCCCCCAGAAGAACGCCCACACGATGACGGCACCGATCAGGGCGCCGATCTCCGGGGAGACGAGCCACCGACGCATCGGTCCACGGTGTGAGATCCGTTCGTCGGAAGGGATCGGCGGCGGTTCGGCAACCGGTTCGTCACCAATCCGTACATCTGTCGCTGTCATGGGGCCCCCTATACCTCAAGAGTTGCGTGTGCGTCTCGCCAAAACTATGTCAGTAAAGCGATGTGGCGGGCGCCTCGCGGCGCCCGCCACATCAGTTGTCTAGTTGGGACTCAGCGGGTTCCGCCGTCGACGAGTGCCGAGACGGCCTCGGCATTGTCCTTGGTCACGAAACCAGGACCGGTGTTGATCGGCAGACCGCCACCCAGGGTGTTCTGGTTGGTCGCGTTGAGGTACAACGCCACCACCGAGATGTAGCCCTGGAGGTACTGCTGCTGATCGATCGTGAACAGGACGCTGCCGTCGGCAATGTCCCCCAACAGGTCAGGCGACAGATCGACGGCACCGATGGTGATCGTGCGACCCAGTTCCGCCACTGCTGCGGCGGTGTCGTGGGCGATGACCGGACCGACGGCGAACACCGCATCGACATCCGGGTTGGTGTCGAGTGCGGCCTTCATGTCGGCCTGCTGCTGACCGGAGGAATCACCGGTCGTTGTGATCGGGTCCAAGAACGTACCCTTGAAGGTGCTCTTGGCGCCATCGCAGCGTGCATCGAGGCCGGTGTTGGTCTGCTCTTGCTTTGCGCACAGCAGGACCGTGGCGCCGGCTTCGTTGAACTTCTCACCAGCGCCTGCGCCGGCCGTGAACTCGTCCTGGCCGATGTGGGTGAATGCGCCGAACTCCTTGTACAGGTCCGAGCCCGAGTTGGTCGTGACCAGCGGGATGCCAGCCTCGACTGCTGCGGCGACTGCGTCGCGAACGGCATCGGGATCGGCGAGCGAAACGGCGAGACCGTCTACGCCGTCGGCAACTGCCTGGTTGATCATCGAGGCCTGAGCGGTACCGGTGTTGGTCGAACCCTGGTAGTCCACTGTGATCCCCAGTGCCTTGCCAGCGTCTTCGGCACCCCTCTGGAACACTGACCAGAAGACGCCGTCGTCACCATGGGTGATGACGGCGATCGTGACGTCCTCGCCAGCCGTCACATCGACGGTGTCGGCGGGTGCGTCGGTGCCAGCAGGTGCATCCGTTCCTGCAGGTGCATCGGTGGCTGCCGGCGTTGTTGCGTCGGCCTCGGTGCCGCCGGGAGCGGCTGAGGTAGTGGTGTCATCTTCGTCACCGCACGCGGTCGCCAACAAGGCGAACGTGGCAAGCGTTGCGAAGACGTAACGGGTCTTCTTCATGTGTTCTCTTTCCCCCTCTAGGAGTGATGGTTTGCACCGGCACGAGCCGGCTGTCCACTGCCTGGTTTACCCAGCCAGCGATTTGAGGTACTCGATGCTCTTGCGAACACCGTGCACCGGACCCTGCCCGAGCGGTGGCTCCCCATCGGTCAGGGCTACATCTTGTTCCAATACGTACCATCCGGCGTAACCGGACTGCTCGAGCGTTCGCACCGTAGCAGCGATCGGCGCATCGCCAGAACCTGCCGACGGGAACAAACCGTGCTGGATCGCCCCCATCCAGTCGAACTCGCCGGAGCGGAATCTGGCGGCGATTGCAGCATCGACATCTTTGATGTGAACGAGGCCGACGCGGTCGCCCTGCTTGTCGGCAATGGCTACCGGGTCAGCACCACCGATGAACAAATGACCGGTATCGAGGCAAAACAACGCCGAAGAGTTGTTTAAGAATCGCTCGAACTCCTGGTCGGTCTCGATCAAGGTGTTGACGTGAGGATGCACGACCTGGGTGAGCCCGTACTCGGCCGCGATCTTGCCGGTTTCGCCGATTCCCTGAAAAAGGCTCGACCACTCCGTCGAGTCGAGTATCGGCCGATCCCATGACTCCATGCTGGCGATGACCGCGGCGACGAAGTACTGCCCGCCCGCGTCTGACAGGGTCTTGGCCGCGGCATGTGCAGCCTCGACCGACCCGGG
>JANOCR010000291.1:0-2791 GCA_031412355.1 Ilumatobacteraceae bacterium
GGGACTGAAGGTGCTCGCCGGTCACGAGGAGTTGATCGCGTTGCGCATGCGTGCACATGCTCACCGAGGCGATCTTGCCGGCGTGCGCAGCGAGTGGGACAGCTACGAGCGGGCGGTCAGCGCCGACTCGTGGGCTGCCGCCGAGCCCTCACCGAAACTGGTCGATCTGCGCCGCGAGCTGCTGGCGTCCACCCTGGCCTCGTGAGGACCAGCTGCGACGCTCGGACCGGTGTGAGTCCGGTGTCGCCAGAGACGCGTGATCGGACTCACAGTTCGACGCTGCTCGGACCGGTGTGAGTCCGGTGTTTCCAGGGACGCGTGATCGGACTCACAGTTCGACGGCGCACCGCCGTCGCGGATCAGCGATGTGCCAGCGTGAGCGGCGGGACGGGGGAGCACCCCCTCAGATCGACTGCCAGGGGGGCTTGTTGGCGAACGTGGCGCGGTAGTAGTCGGCCAGTGTCAGCCGCGCCGCGGCGGGTTCGTCGATCACGACGGTTGCGTGCTGATGCAGCTGGATCGCCGAGGCCGGACACATCGACGCCACCGGCCCTTCAACCGCCCGGGCGACGGGTTCGGCCTTGCCGGCACCGATGGCGATCAACACCAGGTGGCCTGCTTCCAGAATCGTGCCGATCCCCTGGGTGACCACATGGCGGGGCACTTCGTCGACATCGCCGAAGAACCGGCTGTTGTCGTTGCGCGTCTGCTCGGAAAGTGTCTTGACCCTCGTGCGCGACGCCAGCGACGAGGTCGGCTCGTTGAACCCGAGATGGCCGTCGGCTCCGATGCCGAGCAGTTGAAGGTCGATGCCGCCTGCGGCGCGAATCTTGCCTTCGTACTCGGCGCATGCGGCCTTGAGATCGGAGGCATCGCCATCCGGAACGTTGAGGTTGGCGGGATCGAAGTCGACCAACCCAGCGAAGTGGCTAGTGATGAACGCCCGATACGACTGCGGGTGATCGGTCGGCAAGCCGATGTACTCGTCGAGCAGAAATGCGGTCGCGCGCTCGAACGACAGCGTCCCGTTGCGATGCCTGCTGACGAGTTCGCCGTAGACGCCGAGGGGTGAGCTGCCGGTTGCCAAACCCAGCACGGCGTCGGGCTTCGCGGAGACGAGGCGGCCGATCGCGTCGGCAACGAACGTGGCGATCGCGTCGCCGTTGGGCAGTATCACAACCTCCACGTCAACCTCCCCTCACGACTCCGTGCAGCGTTGCTGCGGATCGAACACGACGCAGCCTTGCACCATGGTCACGACGACTTCGCAGTTCTCGTCCAGCAGCACGATGTCGGCGGCGTAGCCCGGTGCCAGACGGCCGATGTCGCGGTGACCGGCCAGCCGTGCCGGCGTCGCCGATGCCGAGACCGATGCTTCGGCCAACGTGCATCCTGTGAACGCGATGAGGTTGCGCACCGCCTGATCGAAGTGCAACACGCTGCCGGCCAGCGTTCCGTCGGCCGTACGCGCCCCGCGGTCGTCGACCACGACAGGCGTCTCGCCGATCGAATACGCGCCGTAGGGAAGCCCGAGCGCAGAGATCGCATCGGTGACCAGGGCGATCCTGCTCGGTCCCATTGCCCGCCACGCCAGGCGCACCATCGCTGGATCCACGTGCAACCCGTCGACGATGAGACCGGCCATCAGCGCCGTGTCGGCCAGCGTCGCCCCGGCCGCACCGGGCGATCGCGCACTGATCGGGCTCATTGCGTTGAACAGATGAGTGGTGCCGCGCAGACCGACCGACACCGCAGCGTTCATCTCGGCGACGCCGGCTTCGGTATGGCCGGCGCAAACGGCGACGCCGCCGGCGACGAGGTGCTCGATCACCGCCAGCGCCTGCGGCAGCTCAGGTGCGATCGTGACCATGCCGACACCGTTGTCGCGGCGCCAACCCTGAACCTCCGTCAGGGACGGCGGTCGCAGACGATGCACCGGATGCGCCCCGGCGCGCGCCGGGTTCAGAAACGGGCCCTCCATGTGCACGCCAAGCGAGCGCGCCCCGTGCCGTGCATCCCGAAACCAGCTGCGGATCGTCGTGAGCGCGAGGTCTGTGTCGGATGCGGACGACGAGATCACCGTCGGCATGAACGACGTCACGCCGCAGCGCGCCAGGAACGTCGCAACCTCGCCGATACGACCCGGGTCTGTCGTGAAGTCGACACCGATCGCGCCGTTGACCTGCAGATCGACGAAGCCCGGCAGCACCGAGCAACCGGTTGCATCGACGACCTGTCGCGCGTCGACGCCTCTGGGCGCAACGGCGGCAATGCGCGTCTCGTCGACGACGACATCCGCGTCGATGAACGCGGCATCGACCAGCACGACTCCGCCGCGGATCGCCAGCGATGTCATGGCAGGAGCACGGGACGTGCGGCGTGCGCCGCGCGCACAGCTCCGATCGGCCCCAGCGCCACCGATGGATCGATCAGGCGCATTCGCGCGCCGAGGTCGAGCGAGCCGAGGAACTCGGAATTTTGCGCATCGCCGGCGAGCTGCTCGGCGATCGCATCGCGCAGCACATTGCCGAGCGAGGCTACTCCACCGCTGAGGACGACCACTTCGGGATCCCAGGTGAGTGCCAACAACAGCACCGCCCGACTGAGACCGCTGATGACGCCGGTCCACAGCCGTCGGGCGGTCGGGTCGCCGGTTGATGCGGCTCGGTACAGCTCGCCGGCCGACGTACCCGTCTCGGTCGGCCACAACCGCTCGATGGCCGAGCCGGACGCGATGGCCTCGATGCAACCGATCTGGCCGCATGCGCACGGCGCCACCGACGCGAACCAG
>JANOCR010000292.1:0-9691 GCA_031412355.1 Ilumatobacteraceae bacterium
AGCATTTCGGTATTCGGTTGGCGGTTGCGCATCGACAGTGCTTCGAGCACCAGATCGGCACCACGTTCGCCGGAGTAGATCAACGGCTGGCGGACCGTCGACAACCCCATCAGACCGGCAAGATCGATGTCGTCGTAACCAACGACCGACAACTCTTCGGGCACCCTGATGCCCAACTGGGTTGCGGCTTCGAGGCAGCCTACGGCCTGCACGTCGGAGGCCGCCACGATCGCCGTCGGGCGATCAGGCAACGTCAGTAGTTCGGTGGCCATCTGACGGGCCGCCGAGTGCAGGTATGCGCCATATCGAACCATCGCCGCGGGTATCGGCAAGCTGGCCTCGGCCATCGCCGTCCGGAACCCTTCCTCGCGACGTGCACCGGCGATGAATCCGAACGCATTGTGCGGAGGTTCGCTGACAAAAGCGATGCGCTTGTGGCCGAGTGCGATCATGTGTCGTGTGGCCAGCGCGCCCCCGGCGCGATCGTCGATGCACACGCTGGGCAGACCGGGATACGACGTATCGACCAGCACGGTCGGGAAGCGGGCGTTGATCAACCGCTCACCCTCGTCGCCCACCAGCGGCAGCGAGATCACGATCAGCCCGTCGAAGATCAAGCTTCGTGGAAGTTCCACCAACTTTGCGCGGGCCTGCGCCGGCGACTCGATGTTGTGCAGCACCACCTCGCAGCCGTGAGGAGCCAGCCGCGACACGATGCCGCGGATCCGTTCGAAGGCCGACTTTTCGTCGAAGAACGGTACGAGCACGGCGATCAGTCGACCACCCTTGCCCAGTTCAGCGGGAGTTTTGCGAGGCCTGCGGTACCCGAGGTGCTCGGCGGCCGCCTGCACCTTGGTGCGCGTCGTGTCGCTGACCTTGTTGCTGCCGCTGAACACGCGCGACACGGTGCCGATACCCACTCCTGCGTGCTTGGCGACATCGGCCATGGTGGGCATTGTGGAAATCGTAGTCGCCCGTTCCACACCAATCCGCTGTCCGAGCCGCAATCAAACCCGGTACAGCACGTCGGGCCAGCGTTCCTCGTTGCCGGCTCCGTCGGTGAACTCGACGGCATCGAAGCCGTGTCGCTCGTAGAACCGTCGGGCCCGTGAGTTGGTCTGGAAGGCCCACAGCTGCAGCGATCCCGGTTGGCGTTGACGGGCCAGCGCCATGAACTGATCGCCGAGCCCGCGACCCATCCACGACGGATCGACGTACAGATGGTGGAGCCAACCCGGAGCCAGCATCATCTGGCCGACCACCACACCGTCGACGTCGGCCACCCATACATCCATCGCCGGTATGGCCTCGTCGGCGATCCATGTCGTGATCTCGGCATCGGTATGCGGCTCGGGCACCTCGGGCATGGCGAAGGCCTTCGAGCGCGCGTAGACGTGGGCGCACGCAGGAGCGTCGGCCACGACCGCCGGTCGAATCGTCGGCCGGCCCGGCTGCATGACCCGCAGCACCCCCTCGATGCCTGGTTCCGCCATCGCAATCGCCTGCGGCCACGAGAACCAGCGAACCTCGGGGCTCTCCTCCGGCGGCGGAGCCGGCTCGACCGGTGGCGCGACGAGGTGATACCGCAGGTCGAGATGGGTGTGTCCCCTCGGTCCAGGGTGCACGTCGACGTGCAGCAGCGCGGAGCTGTCGGCCGCAACGGGCAGACCCGTCTCCTCGCTCGTCTCGCGCAACGCGGCCTCCCACGGTTCTTCACCGGCATCGATGTGACCGCCGGGCTGCAACCACTTCGACAGCCGCTTGTGCAGGTGCAGCACCACCCCCAACTCGCTGGTGACGATGGCCGACGCTGTCACATGAGTCGGCGACGCATGTTCGTCGAACGGATCGGTGAGCGCGCCGAGCTCGGCCAGGAACGTCGCAATCGAGGTGCGCTCGCGCTCATCGACCGGTAGGCGTGCGGCGACGTCGTCTCGCACCGCAGCGCGCTGCGGCAACCCTCGTTCGCCCTCGAATCTTTCAAATCCGTGCTTCAGCCGGGCCATTGCCTGCCGATAACTCCTGTGTAGGGATTGGGAATTCGGGGTAATAACCGACACACCACGAGGCGGAAGATAGAACTAATGGAACCGGATGCACAACTGGCACCACGGGTGCTGCTGGCAGTAGGCGACGCGATGTTGCGTCGTGTTGCCTCGGCCGCGTTGCGCACCCGTGGTTTCTCGGTCAGCGCCACGACGGAGGGCGAAGCTGCACTCACCCTCGCCACCTCGTTCTCGCCCGATGTAGTCATGGTCGATCTGCAGTTGCCCAGCCCGCACGGCGGCAGCCTGTTCGACACCATGCGTGAATTGACGGACTCGTATGTTGTCGGCATCGCTCCCCCCGATGCCGACAACATGCGGATTCGTGCTCTGCGCGCCGGCGCCGACGACGTGGTGTCCACGCCGGTGAACCCCGACGAGCTCGCCGCCCGTTGCCAGGCCCTGCTGCGGCGCCCACGGCAGCTGCACTCCGGCTGGGACCCGATCCACGCCTCGGTCATCACGCTCGGTCCCCTGACCGTCGATGTCGGCCGCAAGGAGATCCGGGTTCGCAACCACGACATTCCTGTGACCCGCATCGAGTTCGCGTTGTTCGAGCAACTGTGCCGCCGTCCCTCCGAGGTCTGCGCTCGCACGCAACTGCTCGAAGAGGTGTGGGGCCCCAACTGGGTCGGCGACACGCACGTGGTCGACGTTCATTTGTCGAACCTGCGGCGCAAGTTGCAGCTGCGGGCACCCGAACTGCGTTTCATCCACACCGTGCGCGGCGTTGGTTTCCGGCTCAGCAACGACGTGTTGCATCCCGAGATCGATCGTCGCGAGCTCGTTCCCGCCTGACATAGCCTGCCGGGATCGGCGAGCCGCTTCACATCCCGAACGGCTACGGTGAATTCGGCGCGCGGCCGACGCGCACGCTTCGTACGTCGAGGTGTAGTCCGGTCTCCTCGTCGACCATCAGCGGGCGCACGACGCGGCCGGTCTGGCGATCCTTCAACACGACGGGCGACCCTGTCTCGCCGGGCCACAGCCAGTCACTGCCCCATCGCCACATCGCCGCCAGCACATCCCAGAACGCCCGACCCTTGTCGGTCAAGCGGTACTCGTATCGAACCGGCGACTGTTGATAGGCGACGCGCTCTAGCATGCCTTCTGCGCACAGGCGCTTCAGGCGCGCTGTCAGCACGGCGCGCGGCGCGTCGAGCGCCGACTGGAACTCGTCGAATCGGCGTCGCCCCGAGAACGCTTCGCGCATGATCAGGGGCGTCCACCAATCGCCGATCAGGTCGGTGGTTCTGGCGATCGGACACGGCCAGTCGTCGAATCGGGTGCGACGCACTACACCCGCTCCAGCCGAGCGCGCACGTGCTTGTGGTGCGGCGTGCCGGCGAACCAGTCGCGATCATCCGACGATGTCAGTTCGTTGGGCGCCACCCCGACGGCATCGCTGGACCCGCCAGGTCCCAGGCCGAACCCGTTCGGCAACGTGATGTGACCAGACAGCAGCGTGTCGGTGACCTCGACGACTGCAACAGCGGTACCGCGCTTGGTGGTGATGCGTGCTCGATCGCCATCGCTCAACCCGATGCGTGCGGCATCTTCCATCGACACCCGCAACGCGCCCTGCGGGTCCTTCTTTCGCCACGCAGGATCGCGCTGGATGGTGTTGGCCGTCGACGAGCGTCGCTCGCCCGCGGCAAGCACGAACGGGTAGTCGCCGCCCGCTGTCGACACAGTCGTCGCCAGGGTGTCGAGTTCGCCGAGCAGCGAGGGTATGGCCAGCGACACCTTCTTGTCGCTGGTCTCCAGCCGGCGCATGGTCTCGTCGTAGTCGTCGATCGTGAATGTCAAGCCGTGCGGAGACGCAAGGATCGCGTCGAACAACGCATCGCCGAGACTCGCGGTGGCGTCGGTGCCGATGCCGGCGCGACGGATCGAATCGGCGTAGCCGAGAGCGCATCGCTGTGCAAGACCCCACACCGCGGCCGCGCCCGCTGCGGGCACACCGTCGGGAGTCGTCAGCGTCGGGCCGAGGGACTCGTACAGCAACACGGCGGCGAGCTTTCCCAACTTGGGCTGTTGGATGCTGAGGTTGATGAACGCGTCGGCGAAGGCCGCCCTGCCATTCCCGACCGCTTCACGGAGAGGCGCGATGTCGGCGTCGGTATACGCACCCAAGGCGCGGCACAGCCGGCTGTGGATCTCGTACTCGGGCAGCGTGCCGGCGAGAGGCTCGAAGATCGGGCGGCGCAGGTGGTACACGTTGTGCGGGAACTCGAGATTGAAGAAGGTGCACTCCCACTTCTCGTATTGCGAGGAGGCCGGCAACACGTAGTCGGCTTCACGCGCAGTTTCGGTGAGGGCAACGTCGATGACCACGAGCAGGTCGAGCGCTCGCAACGCCTCGCGCATGCGATGGCTGTCGGCCAGCGAGTGCACCGGATTGCCGGACTCGACCAGCATCGCCCGGAAGCGGTCGGGATGATCGCCGATGATCTCGTCGGGGATCACATTGCACGGCACCAGCCCTGTTACCAGGCGGTGCCCGGTGACGGGAGTGCTGGGCTCCGCATCGCGCGGATTGCGCGTGCCTCCGCCGCCGAGCAACGCCACGAAGTGCGAGTGCAGGTTCATTCCGCCGGGCACTCCGAAGTTGCCGGTCAGCAGCACGACGAGTTTCTCGAGATAGCTGTTCAGCGTCGAGTGCGGTGCCATCTGAATGCCGAGGTCTTCATAGATCGACACACCGCCGGTGGCAGTGCCGATAACCCGCGCCGCCTGGCGCACCGTGGCCTCGTCGACCCCGGCTCTGTTACACGATGCGGCGATGTCGATCATGCCCAGGTGGGCGACGACCTCGTCGAGACCGTTGGCGTTGTCGGCCAACCAGCGATCGGCCAACAGGTTCTCGTCGACTAGAACGGCCAGCAGTGCGGCGAGCAGATCTGCGTCGCCGCCCGGCCTGGGGCGCAGGTGGATGTCGGCGAGGTCGGCGGATTCGGTGCGCCGCGGGTCGACCACGATCAAGGCGCGCGCCGGATCGTTGGCGATCTCTTTGAGGATCTTGCGGGCCTGCGGGAAGCCGTGCGACTGCCACGGGTTCTTGCCCCAGAACACGGCGACCTGGGCTCGCTCGTAGTCGCCGGTGGTGTGGCAGCGCGAGCGGCCGAACAGTTGGCCGTCGACCCAGAACTCGCCGGTCTTCTCCTGAGCCAAGGCGTTGGAGGTGTACTTGATGCCCAGTGCAGCGCGGGTCGAGCCGCCGTATCCGCCACCGAGATGGTTGCCCTGCCCGCCGCCGCCGTAGAACAGGATCTTGTCGCCGCCGTGCTCGGTGATTACATCGTTGAACCTGGCGGCGACCTCGGCAATGGCCGTGTCCCAGTCGATCTCTTCGAACGAACCGTCGGGGCGGCGACGCAGCGGACTTTTCAGGCGGTGCGGGCCGTTCTGATAGTGGTCGATGCGCAGACCCTTCTCGCATGTGTAGCCCTGCGAACCGGGGTGTGCTTTGTCGCCGCGCACCCGGGTGATGGTCGGGCCATCGACTCGAACCTCCAGCCCACAGTTGATCGAACACAGCACGCACGCTGTCGGGTGCCAGGTCTGGTGGTTCTCGTCGTTCATGTCGCCTCCTGGTATCAGGTTCAACGGTTCAGGTTCAAGTCAGTTCAACAAGCGAACTTAGCAGTAATCTCCGAGCAGCCACCATTGCTGGCGTTCGAGGCTGACCAGCAACAGTGAGCCTGATGAGGTCAGCAGTTGGAAACGTGCCGAACGCCGCGCTCGCGTGGGATCCCACCACCGCTCCTCCAGAGGCCACGGACCCGCCCACGCCACCACGGTCTCGGGGGCACCCCTGGTGCCGCGTTGCACCGTTGCTGGGGCAGCGCTGACTGCTCCCCTACCTGTGACCTTCACGGGGCGGCCATCGCTATCGCGGACCTCGATCGCTAGAGGCTCGGCGTAGACCACCGCCGGCGACGGGCTGGGCAGGCTGCCCGGCCAGGGTCCCTGCGGCGCGGTCAGGCGTTCGGCGGGCTCGGCAAGATCGGCAGTGACAGCAGGTACCCATGCGTATGCGTCGCCCGGCGACCGGCCACCGATGGCAGCGGGCACCAGCACCTGATCGGCACCCGCCAAGGTGGCCAGCCGGGCCACTGCACGCGCGGCCCAGTCGTCGGCCTGAGTGCGCCCACCCCACAGGCCCAGTTGCACACCATCGTCACCGCGCACTTCGACCGGCTCGAGCCGCAGCATGGTGACGCCTGCCGTGATGCCGGCTGTGATGCTGGCGCCGTTGACCCAGGCATCGAGCTGCCAGCGGGCACGTTCGACCATCGCTGCCGCCGACAGGCCGGTGGAGCGGTACCACAGCCGTTCGTTGCGTTCACTGTGATCGGTCTCGGCGGTGATGATCAGCCGCGTGCAGACCTTGCCGTCGGCGCTCAGTGCGCTGACCAGTTCGTCGGCCAACTGCCGGGCGATGAACACCAAGGTGTCGACGTGGTGAGCCGGGTCATCGAGCACGCGCACGGCAACCAGGCCGCGGGGTGGCTCGACCGTGTCGGGGGGGCGATCGTCGCCACCGCTGGCGAGGCGGTGGGCAAATTCGCCCTCCCGCCCGAACCGGGCCAACACATCGGCAACCGACAGCGCGGCAAGCTGGCCCAATTGACGCACGCCGAGGCGCAGCAGCAGCCCCACGAAGTCGTCTTCGAGGTTCGCCACCGTGGCCAACAGCTGCACAGGCAACGGCGCCAGGAACTGGGAGGTGGCTTCGACGCCGGGCGCCACGATCACCGCGTCACCGCGCACCGCGGCACACGCTGAAGCCTGTGCCGCGATCGCCGCGGCAAACCGGCCGTCGGCCACGCCCATGCCGAAGCCACTGCTCGAGCCCAGGCAAACCGCCTGCAACGCCGAACAGGTAGTTGTCGCCAGGCGTGTCATTCGCTCGGCCATAGCCGCCTCGCCGCCGAAGTACCGCGACGGTCCTTTGGCCAGGAATGACAGCATGCCCGGTTCCGTGACCTCGACCCGCGGGATCAGCGCGGCGATTGCCGTGACCACGTTCTCGAACCGGCGAGCATCGCCATCGGGATCATGGGCTACCAGGCGCAGATGCGGACAACAGGCCTGTGCCTGACGGCGGCGCTGCCCGACCGCAACACCTTCTCGCCCTGCCGCCAACGAGTGGGCGATCACCCGGTTGCCGTGCAACACGGCGACCGGTTCGTCGGCCTCGGCCTGTGCGGCAACGACCGCCCAGTTCGGGCACCACAGCACACCGAGACGGGGCACACTCACCCTTGCACGGCTGGTAACACCAGCGGAAGTAGCACCGAGGGCGCGGTAACGATCCCGCCGTTGACATCGGGTAGCCACATCGTCGTTCGCCGGGGTCGAGGCATGCGCCTGCCACCCATCTCGACCAACACCCGACGGCCCGTGGCCACACCGTGACCATCGCCGAGCCCGACCCATTGGTCGTTGTCGGCGGTCAGTTGCAGATCCGCACTCAATGCCGGCACGCCAACCGTGAGCAGCACCACACCACGCGACTGCACTCTGGCCTGCAAACGGCGCACTGCCCCACCGGCAAGTTTCCCAACATGCCGGCCGACCAGGATCACGTCGAAGCCGTCGATCATCGCCGCCAGCACGTCGACCCACGGCGGGTCGCCGCCGACCATCACCAACCGCTGCAACGCCACACCCATATCGGCAGCGGCGCGCAGGCCCAGTTCAGGAAGACCGGCAACACCGATCCAGGCCCCCTCGCGCGATGGGGTCGCGGCAAGGGCGAGGGCCAGCGACACCCCGGCCCGGCCACCACACGCAACGGTGGAACCCCGCTGCAGCACGGGAAGCAACTCGGTCAGTGATTCGTGCACCGGGAGCGCGCGTTCGCTGGCCGGGACCGTGTTGGTAGTGATGGCTGACGCAAGCACAGGGAAGCGTTCAGCGAGCAACGACACCCGACGAGTTTATCGAACAGGTGTTCGTTCATCAACTGGAGGTGGTGAGCTGCTAGCTGCCGGCCTGCCATTTGGCCAGCGCTGCTGCGCTGCGCTCGCGCAGTGACTGGGGAACCAACAGCGTGTACGGCGACTCGGCAGGTCCGCCGCCTGCGTCACCTCCGCTGGCACCGCCGTCGGCGGCCGGCGCTGCGTCGTCGGCAGGCGCGTCGAAGGTGGGCATCTCCATGCCCGGCTTCCAGTACTGATACATGTTGCGGACCACGTCGCTGAGGCCGTCGGCGGAGAAGCCCCTGGTGATGTCGAGCGAGATGATGTTGCCGTACATGTAGACCGAGTCGACCTTGCCGGTCGACAGCAACAGGCGGGCCAGCGCGGCAGCCGGCCGTGGCCCGACTGCATCGTGCACGGACGTGAATCGCTCGTGTCCCATGCCCGTGAGACTGCGGTTGGTCTCGAGCCGTAGCACGCCGGGACGTGGGCTCGGCTTTTCGACGACGGCGACCTGTTGACCCATGAGTCCCGACCATAGTTGCCGCAGCGCCCTACGCTCACGTTCGATGCAAACGACACACGCGTTCGCCGATCCCGACGTGACGTGGATCGATGTTGTCGACCCGACCGACGAGGAGCTCGAAGCGTTGGCCGGCCAGTACGGACTGTCGAGCCGCACGTTCGACGAAGCCCACCGCCGCGCGGCACGGCCGACCATGCACCGTTTCGACGACCATGTGTACGTCGTCGCGTTCTCCGGGTCGCTGGCCGAGATCGACATGTACCTGGGGCCGACCTGGTTCATCACCGTGCGCCGCCACGATCCCGACGGGCGGGAATGGGATCCGCAATCGTGCCTCGACCTGTTCCAGCGTCACACCAGCACCACCACCACCTCCGGCCAGTTGTTCGCCACGATGCTCGACCAGTTGATCGACGGCTACTTCGACACCACCGATGTCTTGGAAGACCGGTTGGAAGTGATCGAGGACACCATCTTCCGCGACGGAGAACGGACCGAGCAGCGATTGCAACACGACCTGTTCGAACTGCGTCGCGAGTTGCTGCGGCTACGTCGCGCTGTGGTGCCGTTGCGCGAGGTGCTGTCGGCGATCCTGCGCCACGAGGTGCTGTGGATCGACGGCGACGCCCTGGTCACGTGTCGCGATGCGTTCGACAAGCTGTTGCGCGCTGTGGATCTGGTCGACGAGCAACGCGAGCTCGTTGGCAACGCGGTCGAAGCCCATCTGGCCGTCATGAGCAACCAGATGAACCTGGTGATGAAGAAGCTGACGGCGGGGGGCTCGATCGTGTTCGGGGCCACGCTGATCGCCGGCATCTACGGGATGAACTTCACCCACATGCCCGAACTCGACTGGAAGCTCGGTTATCCAATGGCGCTGGCGATGATGGGCGTGCTCAGCCTGGCCCTGTACCGCATGTTCCGCAAGCGCGACTGGTTGTGATCTAGCCCCAGCGGATGTGCACGGTGTCGCGCAACTGGTCGATCACGCTGCGGTCACCTTCGATCTTCAACGAGTCGAGCGAGCCGCGGTTCCACAGCGCCAGGTAGATATCGCTGGCCGGGCCGGACACCGTGCAGTCGGGCGCGGCGGCACCGCTGCCTCGAGTGGTCACAGGAAGGTCGTCACTGATCGACACTGTCCATCGCCGATCGCTGTAGTCGGGTGCGAAGTGCAGGCATTGCGGGGT
>JANOCR010000293.1:0-8767 GCA_031412355.1 Ilumatobacteraceae bacterium
CGCCTTGAAGGCGTCATCAAGAAGATCCGCGGCAAGGGTCGCCTGACCGACGACGACGTCGACGAGGTGTTGAAAGAGATCCGCACGGCGCTGCTCGAAGCCGACGTCAACGTCGGGGTCGTGCGCAACGTCACGGCCCGAATTCGCGAGCAGGCAGTCGGTGCCCGACTGAGCGAGGCGCTCGACCCGGGTCAGCAGATCATCAAGATCGTCAACAACGAGCTCACCGCCATGCTTGGCGGCGAGACATTGAAGATCAGCTACGCCAGCCATCCACCCACGGTGGTGCTGATGGCCGGCCTGCAGGGATCCGGCAAGACCACCAACTCGGCCAAGTTGGCGCGTTGGTTCAAGAGCCAGGGTCGTCAACCGCTGATGGTCGGAGCCGACCTGCAGCGCCCAGCGGCCGTCGAGCAGTTGCGAACCCTCGGCCGCCAGATCGACGTGCCTGTGTTCAGCGAGCCGGGCGACCCAGTGTCGACTGCGCGGCGGGGCCTGGAGGAGGCGCGCCGCCTCGGCCGCGATGTGTTGATCGTCGACACCGCCGGCCGCCTGTCGATCGACTCAGAAATGATGGAGCAGGTGCGCCAGATCAGTCAGGCGGTGAAGCCCGACTACACGTTCCTGGTGATCGACGCGATGACCGGGCAGGACGCCGTCGGCGTCGCTGAAGCCTTCCACGCCACGCTGGCAATCGACGGTGTGATCATGTCGAAGCTCGACGGCGACGCACGTGGTGGCGCGGCGTTGAGCGTGAAGGAAGTGATCGGCAGGCCGATCGCTTTCGCCTCGACCGGTGAGAAACTGAACGAGTTCGAGCAGTTCCACCCGGACCGCATGGCTGGGCGAATCCTCGGCATGGGCGACATGCTGAGCCTGATCGAGCAGGCCGAGCAGGCGTTCGAGAAGGATCAAGCCGAGGCCGCTGCCGAAAAGATGATGGAGGGCGAGTTCACGCTCGACGACTTCTTGGAGCAGATGCAGGCGCTGAAGAAGATGGGACCGCTCGGGAATCTGCTGGGGATGATGCCGGGAGTGCCGAAGGAGTTGAAGGGGGCCGAGATCGGCGACGACCAGCTGAAGCCGGTCGAGGCGATCATCCGCTCGATGACACTGCTCGAGCGGCGCAAGCCAGAGATCATCAACGGCAGCCGCCGCACGCGCATTGCCAACGGCAGCGGTACGTCCGTCGGGGACGTGAACCGCCTGGTCAAGCAGTTCGGCGAGATGCAGAAGATGATGAAGAAGATGGGCGGCATGGCCATGGCCGGCAAAAAGGGGAAGAAGGGCAAGAAGGCCCGCGGCCTCCCCAACGTGGGCGCTATGCCGGGTGGCTTCCCGAACTTCAATTGATAGCCTCGCGTCGTTCGTATTGTGCAAGGAGCCCTGGATTCGTATGGCAGTAAAACTGCGCCTCACCCGAGTTGGCAAGACCAAGCAGCCGCAGTATCGCGTCGTCGCCACCGATAGCCGTTCGCCCCGCGACGGCCGGTTCATCCAGATCGTCGGCACCTACAACCCCCGCACCGATCCGTCGACGCTCAACATCGACAATGCCAAGGCCGTGAAGTGGTTGATGGACGGCGCCCAGCCGACCGAACGAGTCAAGAAGTTGCTGGAAGTTTCGGGTGCGATGGCTGAGTTCAGCGCCGCCCGAGCGGCCAAGTGACCGATCAGCCGGCCACCGACCAGTCAGGCGACCCGGTCGAGCCGGTCGCCGACACTGTGGCTGACGACACCGTGGTCCCCGAAGTGGCAGGTCAGAGCCCGGCGCCGACCGCAACGGCGGTGTTGACACACGTCGTGCGTTCGATCGTCGACGATGCCGGTGCCGTGAGAGTAGACGCCGTCGAGGGTCGCAATCGCCTGAAGCTCGAGGTCAAGGTAGGGCCCGGCGATCTCGGTCGCGTCATCGGCCGTCGTGGTCGCACCGCGCAGAGCATCCGCACCGTCGTGCGCGCCGCGGCAACTCGCGATGGCGTCGAGGTCGACGTCGACTTTGTCGACTGAGGCACTTCGCGAAGTAGGGCGCATCGGCCGCGCCCATGGTGTGCACGGCGAACTGTACGTCACGCTGGTCACCGATCGGGACGACCGGATTGCACCGGGCTCTCGGCTGCTGGCCGGTTCGCAATGGTTGACGGTCGTTGAGTCGCGGCCGCAACAACGACGATGGCTCGTTCGTTTCGATGGCATCGACGACCGTACGGCCGCGGAGAAGTTGACCAACACGCCACTGCAGGCCGAACCACTCGACGACGACCGCGAGGATGCCTTGTGGGTTCACGAACTGATCGGGTCGCGAGTAGTCGACACGGACGGTGTCGAGCGCGGCACGTGCATCGCCGTGATCGACAATCCTGCACATGACATCTTGGAGCTCGACTCGGGTGCGCTGATCCCGGTGGTCTTCGTACTGGGTTGCACGGACGGCCTCACCACCATCGATCCGCCCGACGGTTTGTTCGACCTCTGATCTTCGTGCTCGCCCTGCCCTTCGTCGCACCAGCGGCACAGTCGTCTACATGCCGGCGCTGTTGAGCCGCTCGGCGAGAACCACTGCGCTGAGGTTGATCGGACCGTAGACGTGCGGGAACGGCTCGGGCATGCCAGGCAGTTGCTCGTAGACGACCGGTGATGTCAGGAACTGCTCGTCGATGTGCAGCAGCACCAGGTCCGTCGCGTCGAGGTAGAACCGCTCGAGGACACCCGGCCACTGCAGCGCGGTGCTGCAGTGGATGTATCCCTCGTCGGCCAGGTCGATGCCCCGAGTCGACCCGGTGTGAAATCCCTGGGCCTGCGAGGTCTCCCATGTGGCGGTATCGGTGATGTGAAAGATCATCGCCTCGTAGGCTTGCACACCGTGCAGATCGATGTGTTCACCATCTTTCCGGGTCTGGTGGATTCGTTCTGCTCGGAGAGCCTCCTCGGAAAGGCACGAGCCAATCACCTGCTCGACCTGCGAACTCACGACTTGCGCGAGCACACCACTGACGTGCACCGCACCGTTGACGACGCTCCATTCGGCGGCGGAGCAGGGATGGTGATGAAGGCCGAGCCGATTTTCGCCTCGGTCGAGGCGGCCGAACCGATGCGACCACTGCTTTTGCTCGGTCCAGGGGGGCGCAGCTTCGACCAGGCAATGGCCCACGAACTGGCCAGACTCGGTGGGTTCAGCCTGCTGTGTGGTCGCTACGAAGGTGTCGACCATCGGGTGCGGGAACATCTCGTCGATGGCGAGTTCAGCGTCGGCGATGTCGTACTCAGCGGGGGAGAAGTCGCCGCATGCCTGGTGATCGAGGCGGTGGTGCGCCTGCTGCCAGGCGCGATGGGTAACGAGGCGAGCCCGATCTCGGAAAGCTTTGGCGAATCGGGGCTGCTCGAAGAGCCGCACTACACCCGACCGGCCGACTTCAGGGGCTGGACGGTTCCCGACACGCTGCGAAGTGGTGACCACGCCAGGATCGTGCGATGGCGGCGCGCCCAGTCCCTGCACCGAACGCTGCGCTATCGGCCCGACCTGGTCGAGACCGCCGGTGGGCTGGCCGAAGATGATCGTCGGCTGTTGGAAGAGTTCCCTCCGGTCACCTATCCTTGATCGTTCCCTGGCTGACACGAACCACCTAGATTCAGCCGAAATCCATCAGAGAGTTTTGTGCCATGAAGTCCACTGATCTTGTCGACAACCAGTACATCCGCACCGACGTGCCCGACTTCGCCAGCGGCGATGAGGTCAAGGTCCACGTCAAGGTCGTCGAGGGCAACAAGGAGCGTGTGCAGGTGTTCCAGGGCAACGTCATCGCCCGCTCGGGTAGCGGCGTCGCCGAGACCTACACGGTGCGCAAGGTCAGCTATGGCGTTGGCGTCGAGCGCACCTTTCCGGTGCACACCCCGACGGTCGTCAAGCTCGAGGTCGTCAAGCGTGGCGACGTTCGCCGGGCCAAGCTGTACTACTTGCGCGATCGCGTCGGCAAGGCCGCAAAGATCAAGGAAAAGCGCGACGCCTGAGCGTTCGCTGCCCATCGGTGTAATCGAGCACCCACGTTGAGTTCCGACGATCTCGAAAACTTCGAGGCCGAGCGCGAGCTCCAACTCGCTCAGGAATACCAGGACGTCGCGGCCATGTTTCGCTTCGCCGTGGAGACTGAGCGCCGGTTCTATCTGGCCAACGACGTCAAGCTGAATGTCAGCGGAGATGCCGCCAAGCCGGTGATCGAAGTGGAGTTGAGCGACGCATGGGTATGGGATATGTACCGAAAGACCCGCTTCGTGCCCAAGGTGCGGGTGCTGACGTTCAAGGACGTCAACGTCGAAGAGCTGCCGTCGACCGAGCTGTAGCTCCTTCGCTGGCCAATCAGGCCCGTGGTCGTTGGGGCGAGGACCTCGCCGCGCGCTGGTACGCATCGCAGGGGTACGACGTGGTCGACCGCAACTGGCGGTCGACGACCGGCGAGATCGACCTGGTGGCTTGCAACGATTCGATCGTGGTGTTCTGCGAGATCAAGACGCGGGCATCCGATCGCTACGGCCCACCCGAGGCCGCGGTCGGCAGGGCCAAGCAACGACGCCTCCGGCTGCTCGCCGCCGAGTGGCTGGCTGCTCACGATCTGCACGGAGCGATCCGATTCGACGTCGCAGCCATCACCGGCGTGCGCATCGAGGTGTTCCAAGCAGCGTTCTAGGCGCCTTCGCCGGCGGCGCCTGCGCGGCGCTTTGGGACACTCACGAGGAAAGATCGCTGGCTCTATGCGCTTCTCGCACTCATCGGGCGCGTGCCGTGCCATCCGGGGCGTATTTTCGCGCCCGTACTGATTGGCGGGCGCGTCGTCAGCCACCAGTGGCATGGAATCGCGCCCGACCCTCGGTGTCTGGCCGTTGAGATTTGCGCCGGTCCCAGCAGGGCTTGTGCCAGTGGCGCCGCAGGTCGGGCGCATCGGCCGGCACCGCCACGTAGTGGCCGGTACCGATCGCGATCCTGTGGTGGCAGCCGGGGCACACGTACGCCTTGGTGGCCTCGTAGGGCTGCACACGTCGCACGTCCACCGCTCCGAAGCCGCCGTCCCACAGGCCCACGTTCAGCCCAGGAGTGCCCACGTCAGCAGACCGATGACAGCGAGGGCCGCGGCGACGACGAACACGTAGTCGGCAGGTTTGGCGACGAATTTGCGATACGGGTTGAAGCCCATCGCACCAGTATCGTGCCGTTTCTGTGGAAACCATCGAGGTCGGTCGCGCATCGGGCATCGTCACCGTCACCATGAATCGCCCAGCAAAGAAGAACGCGGCGAACGCCCAGATGTGGGACGAGCTACTCGAGACGTTTCGGGCGATCTCGGCGAACCCCGACGACCGCGTGCTCGTGCTCACCGGTGCCGGCGGCGAGTTCTGTGCCGGCGCTGACCTCACAGGCGGTGGCACAGGTGGGCCCGGCCAGCATCAGCTCGCGCAGATGCGTCACGTTGGCGACGTCGCCATGGCCTTGCACAGGTTGCCGATACCGACCATCGCCAAGGTGCGCGGCGTCGCCGTGGGTGCCGGTTGCAACATGGCGCTTGGCTGCGATCTGGTGGTTGCCAGCGAGAATGCCCGGTTCTCCGAGATCTTTGCCCGGCGCGGATTGTCGATCGATTTCGGCGGTTCATGGTTGTTGCCCCGGATCGTGGGGATGCATCGGGCCAAGGAGCTGGCGCTGCTGGCTGACATCATCAACGCCGCCGAGGCGGAGCGTTTCGGTCTGGTCAACCGGGTCGTGTCCGATGCCGAGATCGACGAATTCGTCGCCGATTGGGCGTCACGACTGGCGGCCGGCCCCCCGATTGCGCTTGCGATGACCAAGCGCATGCTCGACAACTCGCTGCAGGTGACCCTGGAGGAAGCACTCGACGACGAAGGTGTCGCTCAGGCCCTGAACTTCAGTACGGCCGATACCGTCGAAGCGCTGAAGGCGTTCGCCGAGAAGCGCGAACCGAGGTTCGAAGGTCGCTGACCGGTTCGCCGGACCGTGGCTCGGTAGCGTTGCGTCGTGCGGCACGTGCGTTCGGTCTTCATCGGGGTGCTGATCGCCTCGGCCTGGTCTGGCACGGCCGGTGCCGCCCCTGGGGCCCAGGCGCCGGTCGATGCGTCGACAACTGTGCCCCCGGAGCCCATCGGGCCACCGTTACCGGCGCTGCAGGATCCGCCACCGATCGTGAATCCGGTTGTCGTGTCGGGTCCCTTGGTGGTCGTGCCTCCCGGTTGCACCACGCCGCCGGCGCCGGTTGGAGTATTCATCGGCACGTTGGCCGCTGCCGATTCGACCACCGCGCGGTTTGCTGTGCAACAGATCCGCGCCGGCAGTCTCGACGGCTACGCAGTCAACACCATCGTCGACGTGCGCTACGACGACGACATTCGATTCCTACGCGCAGGGCAGCAATATCTCGTCGGTGTGGCGCTGGATCCATTGCGGGGCATGCTGCGCTCGAAGGTCCGTCTGGAGCCACCGTTGTTCGGTGGCGATGCGGTGATCGGTGTCGACGACACCGATGTGCGCTGCCCGCGCGTAGAGGACGGCGTGAAGACCCTCCGCGCCGACGGCACCGAGGTCGACACGGGGGTGCTTGCCCCGTTGAAGACCGCCAAGAAGTCGTTGTTGAAAGCGATCGTGAAGCCACTGGGTATCGCGTTCGTCATCCTGGTCGTCCTGGCCTCGATGAAGCTGTTGATCTTCGCCATGGTCCGTGCCGCCCGCGAGCCGCCGCCCGACGACGTGCCGATCCTGTTCGAACTGCCCCGCGACCGCCAACACGCCGACGCGGGGCTGTCTGCGGTTGAAGATTCCAGCACGCCGGAGCGTGTCTAGCGCTCCTTGGATCAGGACCGAGCCGCGTTGGCCAGGGTGCGCAGATTGGTCACGGCGTGCTCGAGACCGAGCGGATCGCGGTACAGGGCGCTACCGGCGACCAGCACATTGGCGCCGGCAGCGGCTGCTGCGGCGACCGTGTCAGGACCGATGCCACCGTCGACTTCGACATCGATCTCGTCTTCTCTGCCGGCCGCCCGGATCATCTCGGCGACCTCGGCGATCTTGGGCTCCATCGTGGCGATGTACTTCTGCCCGCCGAACCCCGGATTGACCGTCATCACCAGCACCATGTCGACAAGGTCAAGCACATTCGCCACGACGCTCGCCGGTGTGGCCGGATTGAGGGCGACGCCTGCGGTGGCTCCCAGTGAGGCGATGTTGGCCAGGGTGCGGTGAAGGTGCGTGCATGCCTCGACGTGCACGATCAACCGTTGACATCCGGCCCTCACGTACTCGGCAGCCATCACGTCGGGAGTCAACACCATCAGGTGGGCCTCGAACGGCAACGAGGTGTGCTTGCGTGCCGCGGCGATGACATCGGGCCCGAATGTGAGGTTGGGCACGAACTGGCCGTCCATGACGTCCCACTGAATCCGGTCGACTCCGGCGGCTTCGAGTGCGGAAACTTCGTCGCCCAGCTTGGCGAAGTCGGCCGGCAGCACGCTGGGTGCGATGTGGAGTGGTCGCGGCATCAGTCCGAGGGTAGTGGGTGGTACCCGAGGTCACGAGATCTACAGTCGTCGATGATGTCGATCGTCGAAGTCCGCGCCGAGAAGATGGCCGCGGGTGGCGACGCCATCGCCAGACTCGCTGACGGGCGCGTGGCGTTCGTTCGCGGCGCCCTGCCCGGCGAACTGGTCGCGGTCGAGATCGTGCAATCGAAGAAGGACTTCGTCCGGGCCGAGGTGACCGAGGTGATCGAGCCGTCGCTTTCTCGCGTCGTCCCGCCGTGTCCAGCGCACGCTGCAGGATGCGGCGGGTGCACGTGGCAGCACGTGGACCCGGCCGCGCAGCTCGCCCTGAAGGTCGCCGTGGTCAGCGAGGCCTTGCGACGAACCGGCAGGCTGACCGACCCGGTCGTCGAGCTCGGAAGCTCCGTGCCGCCGTGGGAGTACCGCACGACGCTGCGTCTCGCCGCGGGTGTCGACCGGCTCGGCCTCCGCGCTCGTCACTCGCACGACATCGTCGAACTCGATGGCTGCCCCGTCAGTCACCCGCGGTTGCAACATTTGCTCACCGACATTCGCGTTGTGGGCGACGGCGAGGTCAGCCTGCGCGTCGGTGCGGCGACGGGGGAGCGGTCGGCGTGGGTCGTCGACGGCGAGGTGCAGTTGCACGGTGTGCCGGCCGACGTTGCTGTCGGTCCCGAAGCTGTCGTACACGAGGTGGTGGCCGGCCGGACCTTGCAGATCAGCGCGGCGTCGTTCTTCCAATCGGGACCTGCCGCAGCCGAGCTGCTGGTTGCCGCAGTGCGCGAGGCATGCGGTCGGTTCGCCGGCGCAGGTACGTTCGTCGACGCGTACGGCGGTGTCGGACTTTTCGCATCGGCCGTGGATTGCGACCGAGTGATCGTGGTCGAAGGATCCGCCGCCGCGTGCGCCGACGCTGCAGTCAATCTCGCCGATCGTCGCGCCGACATCGTGTGTGCGCCGATCGAACGGTGGAAGCCGAACCGCGCCGACCTGGTGATCGCTGACCCATCGCGTAGCGGGCTCGGACGGCAGGCGGCAGCCGTGCTGTGTGCGACCCGAGCACGGCGCATCGTGCTCGTCAGCTGCGATCCGGTGTCGCTTGCTCGCGACGCCGGTCTGCTCCGCGAGTCCGGCTACGAACACGTTCGATCGACAGTCCTCGACCTGTTCCCGCAGACCCATCACGTCGAAGTGGTCACCACCTTCGACTGGCAGCCTCCGAGGTAGCGGG
>JANOCR010000294.1:0-1734 GCA_031412355.1 Ilumatobacteraceae bacterium
AATCGCCATCAGGAAGCTGGCCCGTGCCGCGGCGTCGCGGGAGAACCCCAGGAACCGGGCTGCGGTCATGGTGATGCCCGATCGCGAGGTGCCGGGATTCAGGGCAAGCACCTGCGCTGCACCGATCTTCAGGGCATCGTCGCCCTGGTAATCGACCAGCGAACGCTGGCCGGCCCGGCGGTCGGCAACGGCCAGCAGCACACCGAACACGATCAACGACGCAGCGATCAGGCCAGGCGTGCCCAGCCGGTTGTCGATGGTCTTTTCGAACAGCGCACCAGCGATGGCCGCCGGTATCGACGACACCACCAGCAGCCAGGCCAGCCTGCCCTCTGCGTTGGCGGGACGTTTGCGCCGCACGAGCAGTCGAAGACCCTCGCGCACGTACACGACGAGGTCGCGCCGGAAGTAACCCACCACGGCGACCAGCGTCCCGAGGTGCAGCGCGACGTCAAAGGCCTTCTCGATGGCGGCATTGTCGAAGTCGTTCCAATCGAACAGCCAGGGCACGAGCAGAAGATGGCCGCTCGACGAGATCGGCAAGAACTCGGAGAGTCCCTGAACCAGACCAAGGATCACCGCATGGATGATGGGCACGGGCAGCTGTTCTACTCGACCGTCGTGCTCGGCAGAACTCGCGACGACCATGGTCGTGGCTCGTCCCAATGATGGCCCACCGGCCGGCCGAGCCGCAGCTTGACCAGGAAATCGCTCGGACCGTCGAAATCAGGCATCTCGACGTAAGCGGCACCGATCGCGTCGGGGACGTGGGCGTCGCTGCCGGCGCCCGCAGCCAAATCGTGCGATTCCGCCGTCGCAGCAGCGCGCTGGTTCAAGCTGTGCAACGACGTCTTGGCGTTGATGACCTCGATGGCATCGACGAGGCGGCCGCCTATCAGCGCGTCGAGTGCCTCGCCGTTGATGTTGCGACGCATGGGATCGTAGGGATGCGGAATGTAGACGATCCCACCCTGGGCACGAATGGCTCGGGCGGCTTCGTCGGGCTGCACGCCGACCGGAACTCGTTCCGTGAGGAACAGGCCGATGATCTCGCCGGCGTGGGTTCGCAACTCCTCGCCGACGATCACACGGCACGACAGCCGGTCGACCAGATCCACGGCCCCTTTGATCGCATTGTGGTCAGTGATGCACAACACATCGATGCCGGTCTCGGTCACGGCAGCAGCAAGCTCGTCGGGAGTAGTTGTCGAGTCACCGCTCCACATCGTGTGGCTGTGCATATCGACCCGTACCCAACCAGCCGGCAACGGCGCGGCGAGGTGCGGATGACGGGCCGCCGCGGCGGCGAGAGGAGCTGGCACGAGGGGCAACGGTACCCCGTAGGCTCGCCCGGTGCGTTGGACACCACGCCGCAGGCGGTTCATGCTGATCACCGGCGGAACCGGCTTCCTCGGGCACCACCTGGGCATCGCGTCGGAAGCCGAGGATTGGGAATTGTTCGCGCCGCCCTCGGCGGTGATCGACATTCGTCAACGCGAGCGTGTGATCGAAGAGATCTGTACGTGGAAACCAACGGCGATCGTGCATCTCGCCTACCGCAAGGGCGACCGTCGCACTATCGTCGAGGGCAGTCGGAACATCGCCGAGGTCGCCCAGATCTGCGGGGCCAGACTGGTGCACGTCAGTAGCGATGCCATCTTCGCCGGCCGGCCAGAGCCGTACCGGGAGTACGACGCGCCGTTCCCGATCACGGAGTACGGCGTGATGAAGCTC
>JANOCR010000295.1:0-19305 GCA_031412355.1 Ilumatobacteraceae bacterium
GCCAAGATGCGCGAACCGCACGAACACGCCTACTTCGAGGAGTTCGTCCGCCCACACCTCGGCGACGATGTGGTGTACCTCGGCGAGGTCGACGCCGACGGCAAGCGCGAACTATTGGCCTCGGCTGCCGCGTTGCTCAACCCGATCAGCTGGCGTGAGCCCTTCGGCATGGCCATGCTCGAGTCACTGGCGTGCGGCACGCCCGTCGTCGGCTGTCCGCAGGGTGCTGCTCCGGAGATCGTCGAGCACGGTGTCACAGGATTTCTCGGCGACTCCGATGCCGAATTGATCAACGGCCTGCTGTCACTCGAACAGATCGATCGCGACGTGTGCCGAGCAGAGGCTCGCCGGCGATTTTCCGTCGAGCAGATGGTGGAGGGGTATCTGCGTGTGTTCGAGCGTCACCGCAGCAAGCACGTCACCGCTAGTCCACACCGACCTCGTGATCTTCCCAATACGGCCTGCGAAGATCTCGTTTCAGGGGCTTGAGCGCGCCCGACAACGGGATGGGCTCGAGCCGGAACTCGACCGATTTGGCAACCTTGTACCCGGCGATCGTGGCGCGTGCGTGCTCCTTGATCTCCTCCTCCGTGACCGACTGCCCGCTGCGCAGCACGACGATCGCATGTACCTGCTCGCCCCAGACGGGATGGGGAATGCCGATGACTGCAACCTGCTCGACCGCCGGGTGTGACGAGATGGCGTTCTCGACTTCGATCGAGTACACGTTCTCGCCTCCGGTCACGATCATGTCTTTCACCCGGTCGACGAGGTAGAGGTAACCCTCGGCATCAAGATGCCCGGCGTCGCCGGTGCGATACCAGCCACCGCGGAAGACCTCCTTGGTCTGTTCCGGCTGCTTCCAGTACTCGCGCATGAAATTGCCGCCGCGAGCGCAGATCTCGCCATTCTCGCCGGCTGCAGCCTCGGTGTCGTCCTTGCGGCGCACGCTGAGGTTGACCCCGATCATCGGCCGCCCCGCTGACCGCAAGATCGAACCACCGCGGCGATGGTCGTCAGAGGTGAGGAACGTGAGCACCGATGAGCACTCGGTCATGCCGTAGCCCTGCGACAGGCTGAGATCCGGCAGCGCCGTCATCAGTCGCTCGAGCAGCGCGGCCGGCATCGGCGAGGCTCCGTACACGAGGTCGCGCAACGACTCCAGCCGCTCCGGCCGGAAATCGGGATGGTTCATCACGAGAGCGATCATCGTCGGAACCATGGTCGTCCAGTCGACGCGATAGTGCTCGATGGCCTCCATCACCTGCTTCGGCTCGAACAACGGCACGAACACCGACGAGCCGCCGGTTGCCGGAATCCCGAGGATGCCACCCATCGACGCTGCGTGGAACATCGGTGTCTGGTGCAGGTACACGCGTTCCTCGCCGAAGTCGACGGCGAGGCCGATGTGGTAGAAGTTGAGCATCTCGGCGCGCTGCTCCAGCAGCACGCCTTTCGACATCCCGGTCGTACCACCCGTGTACATCAGCACGACCGGATCGGTCTCTTCCGGCTCGTCGGGGATCACCGGGTCACCGGCGGCGATCAGGTCCTCGTACCGCACGTCGTGTTCAAGATCCCCGTCGCCGATCAGCACCACGTGGCGCAGCGGCAACTGCGACCGGACCTCGGCGATGTTGCGCACGAAGTGCTCGGCGAACACCTCGTCGACGAACACGACGGTCGTGCCCGAGTCGCGCAAGATGTGCTGTAACTCTTTGCCCGCCAGGCGCAGGTTGAGCGGATTGATGACACCGGCACCCAGGAACCCGGCGTGAAACAACTCGAGATACTGGTGGCTGTTGCACGACATCACCGCGAATCGGTCGTCGGCCCGCAAGTCGAGCTGGGTGCGCATCGCGTTGGCCAGTCGCAGGACCCGGTCTCCGTGCTGTTGAAACGTCGCGTGATAGGCGCCGTCGTGGAACGCGACTCTGTCGGGCCAGCGTTCGAGCGCAGGCAGCAACTGTCGATGGAATACGAGCTCTTTCATGGATATCTCATCCTCCTGCCGCGGCTGCGGCGTCGAGCTGATCCTGCGTGACCCCGCAGCGCTTTGCCGATGCATCGAGCAACGCGTTGACCTCGGCGGGTCGCGGCGCGCTGGCGATGCCCATCGCCAGCAGGTCGGCCTCCGATGTGTTGGTCAACAGGTCGTCGGCGGCGCAGCGAGCGATGCCCGGGTCGGCACCGGCACCGGTGAGCGCGTCCCAGAACGCCCCTGCAACGAGCCCTGTCGGCCGATCGATCGGGCCGGCGGGCAGAGTGTCACCGACAGCAAGCTCGGTTGTCGACGGGGGAGTGGTGGTTGGAGGCGGAAGCGTGGCTGGGACCTCGACGGTCGGCGCGGCCAGGGCTTGTGCAACTTGTGGCTCGTTGTCGCGTACCGACGCGGCGACGATCGCAATCCCGACGATTGCAAGCACGGCGCCGCCAACCAGCCCGGTCACCATGCGGTTGCGACCAGAGTCGTCGCTCGTCGAGCCTGCTCCCATGGCCAGCAGTCCACGGCGGTCTGCTTCTTTGACCAGCGGTGGCACCACGACGAGCGCCGAGAGCAGCGCGACACCGATGTTGATCGTCACGACCATGCCGAAATCCGCCAGGAGCGGAAGCGTCGAGAACATCAACACGGCGAACCCGCCCAGGGTCGTCAGGGCAGAAGTGAAGAACGCCCGTCCAGTGCGCTTCGCGGCCATGTGCGTGCTTGCTTCAGGATCCAGGCCCCGGTCGCGTTCCTCGGCGTACCGGGCGATCAACAACACCGAGAACTCGGCGCAGGTTGCCACGACCAGAGGCCCCCCGACGGTCGACAGTGGGCTGAGGGTGATGCCGAGCACCCTGACGAGCACTGCCGACGTGCCGACGGCCACGAGGACAGGGATCATCGTCAGCAGACCGCGGGTCAGATCGCGATACCGCAGCACGACGAAGGCGGCGACGAGCAGCAGGGCGACGATGGTGAGCTGGGCGCGATTGGCCGTGATGTTCTCGAGCAGGCCGACTCCGACAACTGCCAAGCCGCCGGTCGTAGCCGAAGCCTGGGCCGGCAGCAGCGAACCGCGGCCGGGATCGACGATGGCCTCGTGCACCTTGTCGAGCACCACGGCGCGCTGTTCGAGCGATGACGGGCCGACTTGAAACAGTACCTGCGTGGCATTGCCGTTGTCGGCAACCAGAAGCGCGCGCAGCGACGGCGGGGCAACGTTGTACGCCTGCAGCATGTCGAGACCGGTCGGCGGCAGCGGGCTGGTGCCGGGAACCTCGGTCAGCCACCCGACGGTTGTCGCCAGGCTCGAGGCTCCGGCAAGTTCGGTGTTCTCGGCCGAGGCTCGTTCAACGAGATCGAACACGAACGCACCCATCTGATCGGTGAACACGCCATTGGCGGGTGCCCCGCCTGTCTCGACGAACACGCCGAGCGTGGTTGCGAAGCCGGTTTCGCGCTCCAGCGTGCGGGCGTTCTTGATCGATGTGCTGGACTGGTTGGCCCAGTTGATCGGGTCGCTCTCGATATCGGACCCGGTCTCCAGCACGAGGCCGAGTATCGGCAGGGCAACGGCCACGAGCACCAGCGGCAGCACGGCCATTCGCGGGAGGCTTCCGAGGCGGTCGACGGTCGCTTCGACCCAGCTCTCGACGGGTTCCTCCTTGGTCGGCGAGCGACGTTCGCGCCAGCCGATGATGGTCGTCGGCAACACGACCCCGGCAATCAGCAGAGCGACGATGCCGATCGACTGCAGCACACCGAAGTCCTGCACCATCGGCACCTTGGAGATGCGAACCGTCAGGAAAGCGATGACGGCCGCAACGGTCGCTGCAACGAGCGGCGGTCCCATCCGCCGGAAGGTGACCTCGAACGGACTGCCCGAGCGCTCGACGCCGCGCTCTTCCTCGATTCGATTCTGGATCTGGATGGCGAACTCGATGCCTAAGCCGATGAGGATCGGCAGGCCTGCGATGGTGACGAGCGAGAGCTTCGTGCCGGTGAAGCCGAAAGCACCGAAACCCCAAGCGATTCCAACCGCCATGCCGAGCAGTGGAAGCAAGCGCCAGCGCACTTTGAAGGCAACCACCAGGATCACCATCATCACCAGGACGGCGATCCCGCCGAGGATCATCATCCCGCCCTGCAGGTAGTCGTTGATGTCGGTCAGGAAGGTGGGAGTGCCGGTGATCACGACGTCGGCATTCTCGAAGGTGCGGTCGTCGAGCACCTGGTGCACGGCGGCCGAACCCTTGGCCAACTGATCGAGCGGGGCGTTGCCCACCAGCACGGCGGCAAGCACTGCGTGGCGAGCATCGGGAATGAAGGCCTGCAGTGGCTTGCGTACCACCAGTTCGCTGTCGGGGGGAGCGACCAACTGGTTCTGTGCATCGACGGTGTAGCCGTCGTTGCCGAAGACCAGAAACTTCACCCACGCCGCGTTGTCCATGGTCTGCTCACCGGCCGCGCCCAGCCGCAAATTGGTGACCACCGCATCGGCTCGGCGTGTCGCCACGGCGGCCTGATCGGGTTCGCGCTCGATGGTGCTGGCGATGATCTCACTGGCCACGCCCTCGGTGATGAGATCCTGCGTCCACTGCAACAACGTCAGCGGCGACACGACCGACTGCACGGCGTCGCTGGTCAGCATCTCGCTTTCGATCTCGCCGAACTGCGTGATGTTGGCCGGTGTGAACAGGTCGACGACGCTCTGGCCCTCGCCGACGGTGAAGAGCACCACCATGTTCTCGCCGCCGAACAGCTTTTGGTATCGCTCGTTGTCCTTGGCGACCTGCGACGCGGGATCGATGTAGCTGTCCTGCCCAGTGGCGAAATCCAGCCGTTGCAGGCCGACGCCCATCGCGATGGTGACGAGGGCGACGACGGCCAAGGTCGCGGCCGTGCGCCGGCTGAGCAGCCGGCCTGTTCGTTCCCAGAAATCTCTCAACGCGCCAAAACCTCACCACTGTGTCGTGAGATTTGTGCACCGCGGCGGCCGGCAAGTTTCAGCAGCGTCTTCACCTCGGCTTCGATCTGTTGAGCCATGAAGTGCACATCGGGTGCGGAGTCGAAGTCGCCCGTGATCCCGAACGTCAGCTGACCGTTGTACGACAAGATCGCAACCCCTATCGGCACACCCTCACTCAGCGGCACGAACGGAAGGTACTCCAGCATCTCGCAACCCAACGCGTACAGCGGAAGCTGTGGTCCCGGCACGTTGGTGGTCACCGTATTGATCGCGCGCTGTGGCGCCATGCGAAGCATGGTCGTGGCCGCCCGGACGCCCAGCGCCAGGAGGACGGGCGGAACGAACTCGGCGGTGGCTAGCACGGCTTCGCCGGCGGTCACCTGGTGAGATGCCTTGAGCGTCGCCATCTGGGTGCGGACCGATTCGAGTCGCTCCAGCGGATCGGCGATCCCGACCGGGAGCTCGGCGATGATCAGCGACACCTGGTTGTTCCACTGGTGGTCGTCGGGGTGACGAACCGAAACCGGAACGAGCGACCGCAGGACGACATCGTCGACGGAATCGCCGCGCTCGATCAGCACCGAACGAAACGCAGCGCTGATCGCCGAGAGGACGACGTCGTTGACCGATCCGCCGAACGCGCCGCGGATGGTCTTGACCTCGCTCAAGGTGCAGCGGCCGGCCGCCCATCGTCGATGGGGTCCGATCGCACCCTCGATGGACTCGGGGTTGGCAGGTGCCAACACGCGCGCGCCGAATGAACGTAGCCCGCTCGCCACGTTGCCCAGATGGTTCCAGGCCTGTCGCGGGTGTAGCCCGGCGAGACGCCACGACGCCAGCTGACGGGCGGGGTTCAACGCCACGCGCCCGAGGGCGCGAACTGTCAACTGCAGATCGGATGGCTCCCGTTCGGGGGTCCACGGTTCGATGGGTTGTACGGTCGCGACGCGATCGGGATCCAGCAGCACGGTCATCAGATCGGTGCCGGCGATTCCATCGACCATGCAGTGATGCACCTTGGTGATCAGTGCCCAACGGTCGCTGGGAAGCCCTTCGATCACCCAGGCCTCCCAGAGCGGGCGCTTCCGATCGAGCTCTTGCGACATCAACCTGCCCATCAGGTTCTCGAGGTCGTTCTCATCGCCAGGCGGGGGCAGGGCGGAGTGGCGAACGTGGTAGCCGAGGTTGAAGTGCTGGTCATCGACCCACACAGGGTGGCCCAAACCGCCTGGTACGAATCTCACCTTCTGTCGATAGCGCGTCAGCAATGGGAGCTTGCTCTCGATCAAGTTGGTGATCTCGCCGATCGACGGCGGGGGTCCCGCGAAGATGGAGCACGAGCCGATGTGCATGTGTGTGATGCCATCCTCCGCGTGCAGAAAGATCGCGTCCAGTGGACTCATTGCCTGTGTCATGGTTACCTTCCTAGGGCCAGCACTTCTTCGAATCCCTCGCGCATGCACGCGGTCAGCACCTCAGGATCCGGCACGGCCGAGGTATCGGCGTTGATGCCGATACAGCAGTGATCTACATGCGACATCAGGGCCACGCTGAACGCGGCACCCGACGCGGGGGCAAATGCATATTCGCGGACCACTTCGGCGCCGGCCAGATACTGGCGGGCCTTCGATCCGGGCACATTCGTAGCGACGAAGTCGATGGCCTTCAGCATCGAACCGAGGATCGACGTGGAAGCAAACGAAGGGATCCGGCTGAGGACGCCCGCGACTACGTCGGTCAACGGGAGCGACGGCTCCTTCCTCCAACTCCGGGCCAACTGACCGAGCTCACGCATTCGCTCACCCGCATCGATCGTGTCGACGGGCATCGTGAATCGGGCCGGCGTGAAACGGTTGCTACCGGGGGGATCGCCTGCCCGGCGCGTGTTGATGGGCATGGTCACCCGCAACGCTTCGACAGGTGCGTGGTGTCGTTCGTGGTAGAGGCGCATGCCGCCTGCGACTCCGGCCAGAAAGGCATCGTTGAGCGAACTGTCCGCAGCGTGGGCGCCTGCGAGCATGGCATCGAAGGGCACGTCGAACGAGTCGAATCTGCGGGAAAGTCCGCGACGATTCATGATTGGTGACAGGCGTGTGGTGACGGGCGCCATCAGCTTGGCGAGGGATCGCACCTGCCGAGCGATTGAGGTCGCTGGACCGCCGGGATTCGTGACGGCCCGGCCGGCAGCAGCCGGAAACGCCTGTGCGCCACGTATCGTCGCCGACGCGACGGTGCGAACATCGGTCGCCAACGACCCGGCGACCGATGCCCATCCGCTCGGTCGTCGCGGATCGTCGACCCATGCGTTGGTGGCCAGTGGCGGCGCATCGCGCCTTTCGTCGAGCAACAGCCTGGCCAGCTTGACTCCACCTACGCCGTCAGTGATCGAGTGATGAACCTTCTGGATGAACGCGGCGCGTCCATCCTCCAACCCCTCGACGAGTGTGAACTCCCACAGTGGCCGATCCTTGTCGAACGCACTCATGGCCATCAGTCCGGCGATGTCCAAGACGGCCCGAAGGTCGCCGTGCTCGGGCGCAACCGTGCGCCGAAGGTGGTAGCTGATGTCGAAGTACTCGTCGATCTGCCATCGCGGCGGCTCGAGGTGAAACGGCGTAACGACGACGCGCTGGCGAAGGCGCGGAAGCACCTCGCACGCATCGGCGATTCGCGAGCTGAGGCGCTTCCAGTCAGGACTGCGGTCGAGCAACGAGACTGCGACGATGGTGCTGCGCAGGCACGGGTCCTTCTCGATGGTCCACATCAGCGTGTCAGAGCCGTTCAGATGCGATGCGAAGTCGCGCTGTACGAGGGATGTCACGGGTGCATCCTGCCGCCGTACGGCCGCCGACAACAGAGCCTTAGTACCCGTCAGTGCCGGGAAGTTCAAATTCTGACGGCGAACCAGCGCGCTACAGGTGTGCCATCGCCGCAGCATGCACCGCGGCGATGATCGGCTCCCATTCGGCACCGGGCTGCCGCGTCACGGTGACGAAGTCGTTGACTCCGAACACGGATGCCACCCCACCCGCAGCAAAGACAGCCGCGGCGAATGGGATGGTTGCCGCGTCGCCGGCGTTGGCCGCATTGAACATTCCCGCGAGCTTGGTGTTCAACGTGAACTTCATCGCGTCGGGGTTTGGTGTTGAGGACGGGGTTGCAGTTGCCACATCACGATCGTACGTCGGCGTTGCCGAGATGGTTTTGGGCGCTCCCGATCTGGGTACACCGCGGCATGACCAACACCCAGGGCCCCACCGCGCATCTCGACGACAGCTCGGGCGACGAGTCGACGATCACCGACGTGCTGGAGGGCTACGCACGGGGAGGCTTTGCATCGTCGTTCGTGGTGACCGACGATTCCGAACTCGAGTGCGTCGAATGCGGTACGGAATCACCTGCATCACGCGTATCGATGAGCTCGCTCCGACGGTTGGAGGGAGCATCCGATCCGTCTGACATGCTTGCGGTAGTGGCACTCACCTGCCCTTCGTGCGGTTCCCAGGGCACCGTGGTGCTCGGTTTCGGACCGATGGCCACTCCGCAGGACTCCGATGTTCTGAAAGGCCTGCGCGACGATCGAGCCGACAACGCGGCACCCGGGAACTCCGCCCACGGCGAGACGACCGGCGACGAGTCGCCGGGCCAATGACGCCCGTGGCGTAAGACCACGCAGCCGGCCCTGCGACAGTGCTAGACAGCAACAATGCGAGTCGCCATAAGCACCGGTGGCGGTGATGCTCCGGGCTTGAACGCCGTCATTCGCTCGGCCACGCTGTGCGCCCGGCGCCGAGGCTGGGAGGTGGTCGGCATTCGCGACGGCTTCAACGGCCTGATGTTTCCCGAGCTGTACCAGGAGGGCAGCGGCACCTTTCTGCTCGAGCGACACATGGTGCGCGGCATCGGTTACCTCGGCGGCACGGTGTTGGGCAGCACCAACCGCGGCAACCCATGTCACTTCCCTGTCGAGCAGCCCGACGGCACGTTTGTCTACGAAGACCGCACCGATCACCTGGTGTCGCTGTTCCGCCAGGCCGGCATCGATGCGCTCATCACAATTGGTGGAGACGGCTCATTGGCCATCGGTCAGCGGCTTTACGAGGCCGGACTGCGTGTGATCGGCGTGCCGAAGACCATCGACAACGACCTCGACAAGACCACGGTCAGTTTCGGGTTCGACACTGCCGTAGAAGTGGCCACCGAGTCGATCGATCGCGTGTTCACCACGGCGACATCACACAGCCGCGTGTTCGTAGTCGAGGTGATGGGGCGATACGCCGGGTGGATCGCCCTCAACTCCGGCGTAGCCGCAGGTGCGCACGCCATCTTGATTCCCGAGATCCCGTTCAGTCTCGAACCCGTGGCCGCCATGATCAAAGGGCGCGAGTCACGCGGCGCCAGCTTCGCGATGGTCGTCGTCGCCGAGGGTGCGATGCCAAAAGACGGTCATCGTTCGGTTGTCAGCCAGGCGTTCGATCAGGCCGAGCGCCTCGGTGGAATCGGTGATCAGGTGGCTCGCCAACTCACCGCGCTGACGGGCAAGGAGGCCAGGACCGTGGTGTTGGGCCACCTGCTTCGTGGTGGCACTCCAACCGCGCAGGATCGGCTGCTCGGCACCCGCTTCGGTGCCGCCGCGGTGCGCGCCTTGGAAGACGGGTTCGATGGCGTGATGGTGGCTCTCAACGAGCCACATGTCGACTACGTGCCACTTGTCGATGCGATCGGTTCGATGCGCACCGTGCCACTGGATTGCGACACGGTGTTGGCGGCGCGCGACATAGGTATCAGCTTCGGAGACGAGTAGCGCGCCCTACTACCCGCCGGAATCATTGAACTTTGTCGCTGCGAGGTCGTCCAGCGACTGGACAGCGACAAAGTACCGTCAGCGGCCGGTAGGGGCCGAGCGACGGCCGGAGGCGTTGCGACCGCCACCGGAGTTGCGTGCACCCGACCTCGGCGCGCCTGCCGATGCGCCTGGTCGACCGCCACTGCGTTGACCTGTGGCGGCCTGGCCACGACGTCGACCCGGCTGCTGTGGGCGATGCCGAGCAACGGTGTCTTCAGGACGCGGTGCGCGGGCGGCGACCTTGGGTGCCGTCGGGCCCGCCAGTTCGGCTAGCAGCGGGTGCGTCGGGTCGACCTTGGTGACCGTCGGGGTGATGCCGGCTGCGCGAGCAAGCGATCGAACGTCGCCGGCTTGATCGGGTGTCATCACGGTGGCGACGATGCCCTCGGCGCCGGCGCGAGCGGTACGGCCCGAGCGGTGCAGGAAAGCCTTGTGCTCGGCGGGGGGATCTACGTGGATGACCAACGCGATGTCGTCGACGTGGATGCCGCGAGCGGCGATGTCGGTGGCAACAAGGACGCGAATCTGACCACTCTTGAAGTCGGCAAGGTTGCGCTCGCGGGCGCTCTGCGACAGGTTGCCGTGCAACTCGACGGCGGGGATGCCGGCGGCGCACAACTGCTTTGCCAACTTCTTGGCGCCGTGCTTCGTGCGCATGAACAACAGCGAACGGTCGAAGCCGGACGCGAGTGCGCTGACAACACCAGCCTTGTCGGCCGAGGTCACCGCGAGCACATGGTGGGTCATGGTGTTGATCGATGACACCTCAGGATCGACCGAATGTACAACCGGGTTGACCAGATAGGTGCGCACGAGACCGTCGATCGCCTTGTCGAGTGTGGCCGAGAACAGCAGCCGTTGGCCACCCGCGGGGGTGGCGTCGAGGATGCGCTTCACGCCGGGCAGGAAGCCGAGGTCGGCCATGTGGTCGGCCTCGTCGAGCACTGTGATCTCGACCGCGTCGAGGCGACAGTGGCGCTGACCGATCAGATCTTCGAGACGACCCGGGCAGGCAACGACGATGTCGACCCCGTGACGCAGCGCCGAGACCTGCGGTCCCTGGCCGACTCCGCCGTAGATGGTGGCGACGCGCAGCCCCATGGCCGCGGCCAACGGGTTCAACGACGTCATGACCTGGTTGGCCAGCTCGCGGGTGGGTACGAGAATGAGGGCGCGTGGCTGGCTCGACTGGCGGCGACGGCCGCTCGCGGCTAGACGGGCGACGATCGGCAGGGCGAAGGCGATGGTCTTGCCACTACCGGTCTTGCCGCGGCCGAGCACGTCTTTGCCGAGCAGCGAGTCGGGCAGGGTGGCCGACTGGATCGGAAACGCTGCGAGAACGTCGCGGTCGGCGAGAACCTTGATCAGCGCACCGGGAACACCGAGAGCGACGAAGTCTGTGATGTAGTCGATCGGTGCCATGGGCGTCGCGGCCGGGATGGTCGCGGCAGGCGTTGTGAAGGCGGGTTCGGTGCTGCGCACCGAGCGTTCGGCGCCGGGTCGACGGCCGCCGTTGCGACGGCGCGCGCCGCGCGAACTCGAGGTGGATGTGGTCATGAGGGGGATTCCTTTATGGGTTGTTGGCCGTGGATGCAAACCAACAAACTCGCTGGAATCACTGTGCGCTGGGAGCGCTGCACTCGACCGCGGGCTACGTGTTCGTAGCACCGCCGTCGCACAGAATACCGCTGAACTGGCCAAACAGGGCGGATGGTTACGGAAGCGGTTCGAGTTGGATCTGCTCTATGGGGTCGAGACCCAGCATCGGTCGCTTGATTCGCCGATGTGGGATCTTGGTCATGTCGACGGTTGCGCTCCCAGGGCCGTCGCAGCGAACGACGTGCGCAGCGATCGGTGCGAAGCCACCCATGAAGTGCTGCATGCTCTTGACCACCACGATGTGACGCGTCGTCGGGTCGATGTCGTGCTCGGTGAAGCAGTGAGGACTGAACACTTGCTGGCGTCGCGAGGTCAGCACCACGTCGATGTCGCCGATGCGCACGGCTGCTGATCTGCCGAGCGGTTCGCGCGGTTCGCCCTGCCCGAACAACGCCTGCATCGCGTTGTCGCGAACCGACGTCACTTCGACGTTCGCGTCGATCGGCGCGCCGGATAGCACTCCTGCCTTACCGCCGATCCGCATCGCCAATCTCGCCCCTACACCGGCGTCGTGGCAGACGCGAACTGCCATGGGATCCCAGATCATCCCGACCGCGGCGTTGGCGATGTTGCGCTCGATCATCTCGGCAAGCACATACGTCGAATCGCTGGCAGCACCCGCGCCCGCGTTGTCGGACCGGTCGGCGATCACTATGGGTCCATCGCTGAACCGGAGCGCTTCGTCGAGTGCCTCGGTGACACCGAGTCCGCTCCATGTGGTACCGGCCACGATTGTGAGGAAGCTTGTAGCGACCTCATCGAGAACCTGCTCGGCGAGTGCCTCGTCGTCGTCGGTCGTGACGATGATGGAAGCGCCCATGAACGGAACGTCGCAGCCCTCGAAACCGTGGTTTGCCGACACCATCAACACACCGGGCCGACCTTGCACATCGCGGCTTCGAGAGACGAAGGATCGCATCGGCTCGTCTGTGGTCGGGAACACGCCCGTCGCCGGAATTCGGTAGGTGCGCGTGACGGGACGAACGGCACCGCGGGCGATGTCGCGCAACACCGGCAGCATCTCCCAGGCGCGCTGCGCGTAATCGATGTGCGGATATTCCCGGCACGACACGGTCAGGTCGGCGAGCGTGCACATTGCCGAGGTCACATTGGCATGCAGGTCCAGCAACACTCCGATGGCGACTTCCGGTCCCACGATCCGGCGAGTAGCGCCGATGATCGCTCCCTCGCAGTCGTCGACGCCGTCGGCCATCTGAGCTCCGTGCAGGCAAAGAAAGACGATGTCGACGGGCATGGCCAGGCGCAGGCCTTCGAGAATCTGTGAGCTGATCTGCTGCCACGCCGCGGCCGTCGATGGTGAGCTCGGCTCGGCATTGAAGAACGGTCCCGCCACCACGTCCATGTTCGCGGCCTCCGCGAGCCGGCACGCTTCGCCGTAGCCGAATCCATCTGCGTCGTAGGGTTTGTCGGCCGTCCAGTTCCACTGCTCGAACGATCGAAACGAGGTCGGGATGGGTGAGAAAGAACTGGATTCGTGCTGCACCCCGGCGATGTAGATCCGCATTGCCGGTCACGGTAGTTGGCGGCTGATCCGCACGAGGCTGCGTTCAGAAGTTGAGCGGGGGTCGCCAATCGGGTGAACCGAATCCGAATCCGGCGGCTTCGACAGCCGCGGCCACCTGAAACACACTGACGTCTTCATACGTCCGGCCGACAACCTGGACGCCCGTTGGGACGCCGTTGGACGCCAACCCCGAGGGTACCGATAGCACCGGGCAACGGCTGAACAGGTTGAACGGGAATGTCATCATCGCCTTGAGGTAGTTCGTCAATGTCCGCCCATCGATCTCGACTTCCTGATCGACGTAGGAGTTACCTGCTTGCAACCCGCTGATGGCGATCGTCGGGCACAGCAGGACGTCGATCTCTTCGAACATCGACCCAAGTGGATCCCAGAGTGCTGTCTCTTCTAGGAGGCCTTCGTAGAAGGTCAGCTCGGGCTTCATCGTCGCCACGAAGTCCACGGCATAATCGTTCAACAAGTCGCCGTGCTCCGCCTCCATCACGCCGATGCTGGGCCCGAAGATCGCCGCGAAGTGGGCACGCATCGCCTCATAGAAACGCTCCACTGTCCACGGCAGCACGACATCGTCGACCTGGGCGCCCGCACTGCGAAGCGCATCGGCGACGCGCTTGGTGTTGGCGACGACATCGGGATCTACGGGCCAGTCACCCAACGTGATCGAGAGGCCGATTCGCATGCCCCGCACACTCGTGTGATCGCGAGGGACTTGCGGTGGATTGCGTAGCGACACGACATCGCGCCAGTGATGGCCGGCGATCACGTTCTCGAGCAGTGCGCAATCGGCAACGGTGCGCGCAAGTGGCCCGTCGTGGCAATACTGATCGAGGTGGTAGGGGGCGAGGCCGGGCACCCGCCCGAATGGTGGCTTGAACCCGACGACACCGCAGAACGACGCAGGGATGCGGATCGAACCGGCGATGTCGCTGCCGGTCGCCAGCGGCGCGTATCCCGCCGCAAGTGCAACCCCGGAACCGCCGGACGATCCACCCGGTGTGAACTCGGTGTTCCAAGGATTGCGCGTCACGCCCCACAGCTTGCTGTGGGTGAAACCTGCACAACTGAACTCGGGGGTCGCCGTCCGAATGTGGATCACGCCACCCGCGTTCTGGATGCTCTCGATGATCGGATGGTCGTGCGCGGCGACCTCGTCGGCACAGGCCAACGACGCCTGTTGCCAGGCTCGGCCGACCATCGGCTGCTCCTCCTTCGCGGCGACGCACAGGCCCTCGAGCGGCCGCGGCGGCTGACCCTTGCCCAAGTATCGCTGCTCCGCTGCACGCGCCTCGGTACGGGCCTCGTCGTAGCGGCGATCGACCACGGCGTTCAGCACCGGCTCGTAGGTCTCGATCTGCTCGATCAAACCCTCGAGGTGCTCCATCGGAGACAGCTCTCCTCGCCGAAACAGATCGAGCGTTTCGTGGGCGGTGAGGTAGGGCAGCTCGGGCATCGAGCCAGTATTGCCGACGAGCTCAGGCGACGATGTTTACCATCCGCCCAGGGACGATGATCACCTTTTTCGGTGCGGCACCGGCAAGCGAGGTGGCCACCTTCGGGTCGGCCAGCGCGGCTGCTTCGACCCCTGCCGCGTCGAGATCGGCTGCGACGGTGATGTGCCCGCGCACCTTGCCGTTGACCTGCACGGGATACTCAACGGTGTCGGTGACCAGCAACGCTGGATCGGCAACGGGAAAGGGCTCGAGTGCCAGTGACGTGTCGTGGCCTAGCTTGGACCACAGCTCTTCGGCGACGTGTGCCGCCAGTGGCGCGACCATCAGCACCAGCGGCTCGGCGATGTCGGCCGGACAGCCGCCCAGCTTGGTGAGGTGGTTGTTCAACTCGATCAGTTTGGCGATGGCCGTGTTGAACCGCAGCGCATCCATGTCGTCGCGCACACCGTTGATCGTGCGATGCACGAGCCGCTGGGTATCGGCGTCGGCCGGATTGTCGAGCACAGCAAGCTCGCCCGTCTCCTCGTCGACCACATTTCGCCACAGACGCTGTAGGAAGCGATACATGCCGACCACGTCCCGGGTTTCCCACGGTCGCGAAGCGTCGAGCGGGCCCATCGCCATCTCGTACAGACGCAATGTGTCGGCGCCGTAGCTCTGACAGATGTCGTCGGGGGTCACGGCGTTCTTGATGCTCTTGCCCATCTTCCCCCACTCCCGCGTGACCAACTGATCTCCGTGGTAGTAGGCGCCGTCGCGCTCGATTACTTCTGCGGCCTCGACATAGATCTCTCTCGCGTCCTTGTATGCCGCAGCCAGGATGTAGCCCTGGTTGAACAGCCGGTAGTAGGGCTCCTTCGACGACACATGGCCCAGGTCGAACAGGACCTTGTGCCAGAACCGCGCATACAACAGGTGCAGCACGGCGTGCTCGACACCGCCCACGTAGAGATCGACGCCGCCGGGATGCGGATGACCTCCGTTGCCGACCTCCTGTGGACCCATCCAGTACCTCTCGACCTCGGGGTCGACGAAGTGCTGCTCGTTTGTCGGGTCGAGGTAGCGCAACTCGTACCAACAGCTGCCGGCCCACTGCGGCATGACATTCGTGTCGCGCCGATACGATTGCGGGCCGTCACCGAGGTCGAGCTCGACATTGGTCCACCACTCCAGCCGGTCGAGCGGGCTCTCGGGGTTGGAGAACTCGTCGTCGGGATCGAAGGTGCGCGGCGAGAAGCTGTCGGTCTCGGGAAGCAACAATGGCAGTTCGCTGTCGGGCAGGCCGTGCGGGTTGCCGTGCGAGTCGTAGACGACGGGGAACGGTTCGCCCCAGTACCGCTGGCGGCTGAACAACCAGTCGCGCAGCTTGTAGGTGACTGCGGCCACGCCGTGACCATTGGCCTCGAGCCATTCGTTCGTCAGGCGCTTTCCCTCGGCAACGCTGGTGATGCGATTGAGGTCGAGCGAACCGTTGGAACTGTTGACGTACGGTGCATCGCCAATGAACGCGTTCTCCCATGTCGACGTGTCGAGGCCCAGTTCGGGCGGTTGTTGGATGGCGGGGATCGGCAGTCCGTACAAACGGGCGAACTCGAAGTCGCGCTGGTCGCCGCATGGCACCGCCATGATGGCGCCGGTGCCGTAACCCATCAGCACGTAGTCGGCGATCCAGATCGGGATCGACTCGCCGTTGACAGGGTTGATCGCATACGCGCCCGTGGCAACGCCCGTCTTCTCGCGGGTGTCGTCTTGGCGATCGATGTCCTTCTTCGATGCGGCCTGTTGGCGGTACTGCGCAACAACCTGCCGGCGGTCCGGGGTCGCCAGCGCGTCGACCAGCGGATGCTCGGGTGCCAGCACCATGAACGTCGCCCCGAACAGTGTGTCGGGGCGCGTCGTGAACACGCTGATCGGACCTGCGGGCGACTGGAAGTGGACCGTCGCGCCCTCGCTGCGCCCGATCCAGTTGCGCTGCATTGCCTTGATGGCGTCGGTCCAGTCGAGCAGATCGAGGTCGGCCAGCAATCGATCGGCGTATGCCGTGATGCGCATCATCCACTGGCGCATATTGCGCTTGAAGACCGGGAAGTTGCCGCGGTCGCTGCGTCCGTCGGCAGTGACCTCTTCGTTGGCAACGACCGTGCCGAGGCCTGGGCACCAGTTCACCGGCGCATCGCTGACGTACGCCAGCCGATACCCGTCGATGATGGTGCCGCGTTCGGCGGCGGACAGGTCGCTCCACGGGCGGCCGTCGGGCGTGGGTCGTCGGCCGCTCGCGAACTGTTCGACCAGTTCGTCGATCGGCCGCGCCCTTCCTTCTTCTGGTCCTGCATCTCGGCCACCGTCGGTGTCGTACCACGAGTTGAAGATCTGGCTGAAGATCCATTGCGTCCACCGGTAGTACGCCGGGTCCGTGGTGCTGACGCTGCGCCGCGCATCGTGGCTGAGGCCCAGGCGGCGCAGCTGGCGGCGGTAGGTGGTCACGTTCGCGTTGGTGGTGATGGCAGGGTGCTGCCCGGTCTGAACCGCGTACTGCTCGGCCGGCAGGCCAAATGCGTCGAAGCCCATCGTGTACATCACGTTGTAGCCGGTCATCCGCTTGTAGCGGCTGTAGATGTCGGTGCCGATGAAGCCCAGCGGGTGGCCGACGTGCAGCCCCGTGCCGGACGGGTAGGGGAACATGTCGAGCACGAACACCTTCGGGCGCCCGGCGATCCGGTCGGGGTCGGCCAACGGCCCGGCAGGGTTGGGCGTCTCGAAGGTTCCTTCGGTCTCCCAGCGGTCCTGCCAGCGAAGCTCGATTTCCTGGGCGAGCGCGCCGGTGTATCGAAACTTGGGAGCGTCGTCGGGAGTCGTCATGAACCAAAGATCCTACGATGCGCCGCGTCGCTACTACGGTTGCAAATCATGTCAATGCGCACCGACTCGTCGTACGTGGGCATCGTCGACCGCATCATCACTGCGGCTGACCGACCCACCGGCGTGCGATTCGTGGGCCCTTCCGTGGCTCCGGCGGCAGGGGGAGCGTTCGTTCCGTGGCGCGAGATCCACGACGAGGCGCGGGTCGTCGGTGCGGCGTTGCAGGCCCGCGGCCTGGTTCCCGGCGACCATGTGGCAATACTCGGGCCGACTTCGCGGCAGCTGATGACGATCATCCAGGGTTGCTGGCTGGCGGGTGTGGCCAGCATGGTGCTGCCGTTGCCCATGCGCATGGGTTCGCTCGATGCGTTCATCGATTCGACGCGGGCACGCATCCGTCACGGCGATGCCAAGCTGGTGCTGATCGACGAGTTGCTCGCCGCGTTCTACGAACGCACCATCGGCGATCCACCGATCGAGTTGATGGCCACGGTGCTGCCGGGTTCGTCGTCCGCGCCCGACAGCGATCGACTCGAGATACCGGCGCACGATCCCGAGCGGCTGGTGATCCTGCAGTACACCAGCGGGTCGACCAGCGAGCCGAAGGGTGTGATGATCCCCGACCGCGTACTGGCGGCCAACATCGACGCGTCTTGCGGCGCGGCCGAGCTCGGCGAGGCAGAGGTGATGGTGTCGTGGCTGCCGCTGTATCACGACATGGGTCTGGTCGGCTTCCTGGCGATCCCGATGACCAACGGCTGCCAGTTGGTGCAGGCCGCGCCGCAAGACTTCCTGGCCAAGCCCGGAAACTGGATGCAGTGGATCAGCGATTGGGGTGGCACAGCAACGGCCGGGCCCAACTTCGCATGGGTCCTGGCGACGCGCGCCCTCGGCCGCATGCGCGATCTCGACCTGTCGTCGCTGACGCTCGCACTCAGCGGTGCTGAGCCCGTCGATCCGACCGCAGTCGAGGCATTCGTCGCCGCCGCCGAACCGTTCGGTTTCAAGTCCACAGGGGTGTTCCCTGCGTTCGGGATGGCCGAGCTGGCGATCGGCGGTGTCTTTCCTCCGCGCCACCGCGGCATGGTGTGCGACTCCGTCGACCGTGTCGTGTTGGAGCGCGACCGCGTCGCCAAACCACTCGATGTTGCCGACGCCGAAGAGGAGCTCGACGTGCGACGCATCCCCTTGCTCGGTAGGGCGGTGCCCGGCCTGGAGATGAAGATCGTCGATCCCAACACGCGGGCCGAACTGTCCGAGCGGCACGTGGGCGAGTTGCTGATCCGCGGCACGTCGGTCACCCCTGGCTACTACAAGCGGCCTGACGCCACCGCGGCCTTGTTCCACGACGGCTGGCTCTGCACCGGCGACCTTGCCTACATGGTCGACGCCGAGCTGGTGCTGTGCGGCCGCATCAAAGATGTGATCATCGTCGGTGGCAGGAACGTGTTCCCGGAAGACATCGAGCGGGCATGCGGCACCCTCGAGGGTGTGCGTGCCGGCAACGTGATCGCATTCGGTGTCGAGGGTTACAAGGGCAAGGAAAGCGTGGTCGTGGTCGCCGAGGTGCGTACAGAGGAACCGGTGCTCGTACGCGAAGCGCTGCACCATCGCACGCTCGAGGTGTGCGGCCTGCCGCCCCGTGACGTCATGTTGGTGAAGCCAGGCTCCTTGCCGAAGACCTCGTCGGGCAAGCTGCAGCGCGCCAAGTGCCGCGAGCTCTATCTGGCCGAATCTCTGGAACTCGCCTAACCCATCCGAGTGTTTCGCGCCCGCCGGGCCGCAGACGAGTGTTTCGCGCCACCCCGGGTTGGCGCGAAAAACACGTTCACGGCGATGCGGATTGCAGGTCGGCCAGGACCTGGTGCCAGCGGTCCGGGTCGCTCTTGTAGGGGGCGTAGAAGCTGACGCGCTGAACGACGTCGCCGTAGCGGCGAAGGAGCTCAGCGGCGATCTGCTCCGGCTCGCCGACCACGGCGAACGTGTTGAGGA
>JANOCR010000296.1:0-8091 GCA_031412355.1 Ilumatobacteraceae bacterium
GTTGCATGAGCTGACGCGGAGCGTTGGACGAACCGAATCGGCGGCGGCTCAGTCGGGGATCAGGTCGAGGGTCAGGATTCCGTCGGCGCTGACCACCGGTACGACTCCTACGGGCGGTAATGCCAGCCCGTCGACCGCGATCGTGCGACCGTCGCAATCGGTGAACTGGTCGGTGCGCTGCACCTGGGCGACCTTGCACGAGATCGGACGATCGGCGGGGTGGCCGAGATAGATGCGCCAGCCCTCCATCGGGTTGTCGCCGGCGTGGTCGAGCACGATCGACTTGTCGCCGTCGGTGCCCAACAGATCGGGGAACAACACAGGGCCGTCTTCTTCGATGATCGCCGCGTAGCGCTCGACCGATCCGGGCCGGAACACGTTGCTGGCCAGGTTGGCGGTGGCCCCACTGCCGTTGCGTGAAACCAGGCTGGCGATTCCCCACAGCACCAGCGCGAGTAACGCGAAGAAGGCGATTCCGCCCAGCACAGGTGCAACGGCCCGAGCGAGTGGGGAACGCAGCGGTGGTCGTCGCACACCGACAGTGTGCCCGCCGATGGCGATTGGAGCCAACCGCCGGTGTGGTCGTATGGTTCGTGGTTCGTGAAACGCCCGTATCGCGTCGTGGTCGCCAAACCCGGTCTCGATGGTCACGATCGCGGAGCGAAGACCATCACGAGGGCGTTGCGGGACCACGGCTTCGAGGTGATCTACACCGGTTTGCACCAGACTCCCGAGCAGATCGCAGAGACCACGCTGCAAGAAGACGCCGACGCTGTTGGCCTGTCGCTGCTAAGCGGAGCGCATCTCACGTTGTTCCCGCGTGTTATGAACGAGTTGCGCGCTCGTGGCCTCGATGAGGTGTTGGTGTTCGGCGGTGGGGTCATTCCCGACGCCGACGCACGTGAACTGCGCTCCCAGGGAGTCGCCGAGATATTCGGGCCGGGAAGTTCGTTGAAGGGCATCAGTGCATGGTTGGAAGCGGCCCTGGACAGCAAGGAGGACTAGGTGGACCTATTCGAGTATCAGGGCAAGCAGTACTTCGCCCGTTACGACATTCCAGTGTCTCCCGGAGGCGTCGCGCTCACTGTCGACGAAGCCGTCGACCAGGCCGACGCCGCCGGATATCCGGTCGTGATCAAGGCCCAGGTGCAGGTGGGTGGGCGCGGCAAGGCTGGCGGAATCAAGTTGGCGAACGACGCGAACGAAGCCCGTCAGCACGCCGGCAACATCTTGGGCATGGACATCAAGGGCCACGTCGTGAAGCGGGTGTGGGTCGAGCGAGCCAGCGACATCGCCGAGGAGTACTACGCATCGTTCACTCTCGATCGCGGCGCGAAGAAGCATCTGTTGATGCTGTCGTCGGAGGGCGGTATCGAGATCGAAACCGTCGCCGTCTCGAACCCCGACGCCATCGTCATGCGCCACATCAATCCTGTCGATGGCCTGGCGCTGGCCGACGCCCGACAGGCATGCGTCGATGCAAGGCTGAACCCTGACGCAGTCGATGGCGCTGCCGAGATTCTCGTGAAGCTGTATCGCTGCTTCACCGAGGGCGATTGCGATCTCGCCGAGATCAACCCACTGATCCTGCGCCCCGATGGTGGTGTGCACGCCCTCGACGCCAAGGTCAGCCTCGACAACAACGCCGCATTCCGTCATCCCGAGTGGGACGAATACCGGGCCACGGAGGAGCTCGACGAGCGCGAGCAGATGGCCAGGGCTCACGATCTGCAATACATCGGCCTCGACGGCACGGTTGGCATCATCGCCAACGGAGCAGGCTTGGCAATGAGCACCCTCGACGTGGTCAATCAAGTTGGTGGCAGCGCCGCCAACTTCCTCGACATCGGCGGTGGCGCCAACGCCGACATGATGACTGCAGCGTTGGAAGTGATCAACTTCGACCAGAAGGTGAAGAGCATTTTGATCAACATCTTCGGCGGCATCACCCGCGGCGAGGAAGTGGCCAACGGGATCGTCGAGGCGCTACGCCGCGTCGAGTTGCGGGCGCCGATCGTGATCCGCCTCGACGGTACGAATGCCGAAGAGGGACGCGAGATCCTGGCCAACGCCGGGATACCCGAGTCCAAGCTCAGGTCCGAACCCACAATGCTCGACGCAGCCCGCGCTGCAGTCGAACTGTCCAATGGAACGGCGGTCTGACATGGCCATCTTCGTCAATGCCGATACCAAGGTGATCGTGCAGGGCCTCACCGGTGGCCAGGGCAAGTACCACGGTCTTCGCAACAAGTCGTACGGCACCCAGATCGTCGGCGGAGTCACCCCCGGCAAGGGCGGCCAGGACGTCGAGGGGATACCTGTATACGACTCGGTGGCCGAAGCCGTCGCAGCGACAGGTGCGACAGCGTCGTTCATCGCGGTGCCACCGAAGGCCGCGTCGGCAGCGATCCTCGAGGCCGCGGCAGCGGGCATCGGCTTTGTCGTCTGCATCACCGAGGGCATCCCCGCTCAGGATGAGGCCAAGGTGTTCAACACCCTGGTGCGCGACTATCCCAACACACGGTTGTTGGGACCCAACTGTCCCGGGATCATCAGCCCGGGCAAGTGCAACATCGGCATCACCGCGGGCGAGATCGCCCACCTGCCATCCGCCGCTGGCCCCAATGTCGGCATCGTCTCGCGATCAGGAACCCTCACATATCAGGCGTTGTACGAGTTGAAGCAGCGCGGCATCGGGGTGTCGACATGCGTCGGCATCGGTGGCGACCCTGTGCCGGGAACAAACTTCATCGACTGCCTCAGCGAGTTCCAGGCCGATCCCGAGACGCACGCGATCATCCTCATCGGTGAGATCGGTGGTTCGGCGGAGGAAGAGGCTGCGGCGTTCATCGAGTCATCGGTGACCAAGCCGATGAGTGCGTACATCGCCGGTGTCACTGCGCCTGCCGGCAAGAAAATGGGTCACGCCGGCGCCATCGTCAGCGGAGGCAAGGGCACCGCCCAGGGCAAGATGGAAGCCCTGCGCGCCGCCGGCGTGCAGGTCGGCCTCAACCCCACCGAAGCCAGTGACCTGATGGCCGCCATCCTCGCCAACCTGTAGCCGCGCCCAGGCGGTGTGAGCCCGATCGCGCGTCGGGCGCGACACCGGACTCACACCACATCGGCGGGAACTCACCCGCGACGCGAAAGAGCCCCGCCTTGTCGGCGGGGCTCTTCGTCGAATGTGTGGGCGGTCAGGCCGGCGGGGGCGGGGGAGGAGGAGGGGTCATCCCTGTTGGCGGAGGCGGCGGGGGAGAGGACTCGCCGGAACCCTTGAAGGCGCCCTTCATCTTGTTCATGTCTTTCAGGTCGTTGAAATCGCCACCGGATTCCTTGAAACCCATGAAGGCACCGGCGAAGGCGACCAGACCGGAGATCACCGACAGGATCAAGCCGATGCCGCGACCGACGCTGCCGCCCAACGACTCGATCGCGTCGGAACCGTCAAGCGGGTTGAAGATGAGCCGAATCAACAGCAGTAGAGCCGCCAGACCGGTCGCAACCAGCATGATGAGGGGCCACGGTAGCGAGCCTGCCTTCATCGTGCCGGTGACGAGCAGGAACGTGATTACGCCCGTGGCAATGATGAGGATCCACGGCAGGGTGCCCGTCCAGAAGAAATCGAAGACGTTGCCGGCACTCGCAGAGCCGAAACCGGCCGGACCTTCGACGGTGATCCATTTGAAGAATCCAAAGATCAGAAAGCCAATGGCTCCACCGATCTTCATCCAGTCGGATGTCTTGAACTTGCTCAGATCCACATCTGCCTCCAGGTAAAGAAACGAACTCAGCCCTCGCGCACCGTACACCTTGTAAAGCCTCCGATCGTGCGATACCCCCGGTCCCCTACTGTCGGGGCATGCCCACCGCGCTGCTCTCCGTGTACGACAAAGCCGGCATCGTCGAGTTCGCCGAAGGCCTTCATCAACTCGACTGGCACATTGTCAGCAGTGGCGGCACCGCCAAGGCAATCGCCGCAGCAGGAATTCCGGTGACCGATCTTGCCGAACTCACCGGTGTGCCGGCCATCCTCGACCATCGCGTCGTCACGCTGCACCCGAAGATCCATGGCGGGCTGCTTGCGGATCCGACCAAGGAATCTCACCGTGCCGACATGCAGGAGTACGGGATCGAGGCGATCGATCTGTTGGTGTGCAACCTGTACCCGTTCGCCAGCGATCCCAGTATCGAGTTGATCGACATCGGTGGCCCGGCCATGGTGCGTGCAGCAGCGAAGAACCACCAGTTCGTTGCTGTGATCGTCGACCCCGCCGACTATGCGGTGGTGCTCGACGAGCTGCGCGCCGACGGTGCGATCGGTGCGACGACCAAGCGTCGCCTGGCACGCGATGCGTTCGCCAGGATCGCCGCGTACGACACCCAGATCGCAACATGGTTCGACGATGCCGTGCTACCCGACACGATGCATCTGTCGCTGACCAAAGCGCAGTCGCTGCGCTACGGCGAGAACCCGCATCAATCTGGCGCCCGCTACCGAGTCGAAGGCCGAAGAAGTTGGTGGGACGACGCCGTGCAACTCGGGGGCAAGGAGATGAGCTATCTCAATCTCTTCGACACCGAGGCTGCGTGGCGCCTCGTGCAACGTTTCGATGGTCCGGCGTGCGTGATCGTGAAGCATGCCAACCCCTGCGGGGTCGCGGTCAGCGACGACATCACCGACGCGTACATCAGGGCCAACGCGTGCGATCCGGTCAGTGCGTTCGGTGGAATCGTCGCCCTCAATCACGCTGTGCCTGTGGCGCTGGCCGACGCGTTGGCCGCGGTGTTCACCGAGGTGATCGTCGCGCCGTCGTTCGACGAAGATGCGCTGGCGGTGCTGACCGAGAAGAAGAACCTGCGCGTGCTGACCGGCCCGCCGCCGTATGGCGCGGCTCTCGACGTCCGCTCCATCGACGGTGGTCTGCTGGTGCAAGAAGTCGACACGGTCAACCTCGACCAGTCGACCTGGCGGGTGGTCACCTCAACCGCGCCTACCGATGCGCAGTGGGCCGACCTGCGCTTTGCCTGGCAGGTGTGCGCCGCCGTCAGCAGCAACGCAATCGTGTATGCCATGGATCAGCAGGCATTCGGGATCGGTGCCGGGCAGCAGAACCGGCTCGACTCGGCGCGCATCGCCGCCGAGCGCTCGGCGGGTCGGGCCGAGGGCGGCGTATGCGCCAGCGACGCGTTCTTCCCATTCCGCGACGGACTCGACGCTGCTGCGGCAGCGGGCATTCGGGCCGTGATCCAGCCGGGCGGCAGCGTGCGCGACGACGAAGTGATCGCCGCTGCCGACGAGAACGGCATGGCCATGGTGTTCACCGGCGAGCGCCATTTCCGTCACTGACGTGGCAAGCTTGTAGCACATGGCTCGGATCTCCGATCTACTCTCCGAGCGGAAGACGTTCTCCTTCGAGTTCTTTCCGCCGAAGAACGAGGCCGGTTGGCTCAGCCTCGGTCACGCGATCGCCCAACTCGAGGACCTGCAGCCCGACTTCGTCAGTGTGACCTACGGCGCCGGTGGCAGCACGCGCACCAAGACGCGCGACCTCGTCTCGTGGGTGCGACGCCAGACCGAGACCACCCCGATGGCGCACCTCACGTGCCAGGGGCATACGCGCCAAGACGTTCGCGACATCCTGATCGACTACCGCGCCGAAGGCGTCGAGAACATCCTCGCCTTGGGTGGAGATCCGCCGGCCGACGCGGATGTGCCGACCGTCAGCGAGTATCACCACGCCAGCGAACTTGTCGACGACGTCGTCGAGTTCGGCGGATTCTCCGTCGGCGTCGCCGCGCACCCCGAGCTGCACCCGAGATCGCCGGATCGGGCAGACGACCGTAAGCACCTGGCCGGCAAGTTGGCACGCGCCGACTTCGCCATCACACAGTTCTTCTTCGAGGTCGATCACTACGTTGCGCTGGTCGATGAATTGGCCGCACTCGGCGTGGCCAAGCCGGTAATTCCTGGGATCATGCCGGTGACCAACGTCGTTCAGGTGTCGAGGATGGCGCAGATGTCGGGGACCGAGATCCCGGCATGGTTGATCGATCGCGTCGGCAAGGCCGGTGACGATGGCGTCGAAGCCAATCGCGTCGGAGCCGAGATCGCCACCGAGTTGTGCAGTGCACTGTTGGCTGCCGGAGCACCGGGTCTGCACTTCTATACGTTGAACCGCAGCGCAACGACACGCACGATCTGGACCAACTTGGCCCTCGGAAGCAACGGCCAGGGCAAGCTGAACTCGGCAGGTGAGCACGTTCTGTAGTGTTCGATCAGCGATACTGGTGACCCGATGAGCACACGGACGGCCTCGCGCGTTACCACCTCGGTCGGCGCGCCCAAGCGTCAGCTCAGCAGGGTGCCGTACCTGCCAGGGCTCGATGGCATGCGTGCCATCGCCGTCGTGGCCGTGATGCTGTACCACGCCAACCACACCTGGCTCAGCGGTGGGTTCCTGGGCGTCGAGGTGTTCTTCGTCATCAGCGGCTACTTGATCACGCTGTTGCTGATCGGTGAGCACGAGCGAACCGGCCGCGTCAGTCTCGGGCAGTTCTGGCTGCGTCGGTTCCGCCGCCTGTTGCCGGCGGTGCTGACGATGATGGGCGCGCTGGCCGTGTACATGGCCCTGTTCAATCGGGCACCGCAGGGCCGAACGCGCGGCGACTTCCTGGGCGGAATCTTCTACAGCAGCAACTGGTACCAGATCTTCGTCGGGCAGGGCTACACCGCCAGCGAGGCGTTCGTGCCGTTGCGTCACCTGTGGTCGCTGGCCGTCGAGGAACAGTTCTACCTGATCTGGCCGTTGGCGATGGTGGGCATCTTGCGGCTCGGTCGCAACCGACTGCCCAGGGTTGCAATGTGGCTGTTCGGCGGAAGCGCTTGGCTGGCCGTGATCGTCGGCATTCTGTACGCCGGCGGCGATGTGGCCACGACGTGCGCGCCCGAGGCGATGAACGGCTACTGGACGCTGTTCGGCCGCTGCGTCAGCGTCAACGAAACGTTGTACCTCGGATCGTTCAGCCGCGCCGGCGGATTGATGATGGGTGCGGCGTTCGCAATGGTGTGGCGGCCGATGGCACTGATGCGCGGCGCAGCACGCAACAAGCCCCACCAACTCGACGTGTTGGCCCTCGTGGGTCTCGCCGGGCTGGCGTTCATGGTGTGGAACATCACCCTGTCTGGCGACGGTCGCGAGACCGGCATCCGCTTCAATCCATGGTTGTTCCGCGGCGGGTTCTTCTTTACCGGCTTTTTCACGCTGATGGTGATTGCGGCGGTCACTCACCAGCGGGCGTGGATGGGCCGGTTGCTGGGCAACCCGGTCTTCAACTACGTCGGCACGCGCAGCTACGGGTTGTACTTGTACCACTGGCCGATCTACCAGATCATCCGCCAACAGGCGGGCGTGCCGATGACGGTGTCGCAGTGGGTGTGGGCGATGGTGCTCACCGTGCCGATCACCGAAGCAAGCTTCCGCTACATCGAGACTCCCATCAGGCAGGGCCGTCTCGGCGAGTGGTTGCGCGGTGATCGCCGGCCGCGTACCGCCGCTGCGTACAAGCGACGTCAGCGACTCGCCGGCTTCGGCATCGTCAGCTCTGCGTTGGTTGGTTTCGCGGGGGTCAGCATCGCCATGGCCGACAACCGATGCGTCGGCCAGATCGAATGCGACAGCGAGGCCGGCCGAGCGGTCGATGCCACGCTCCCCAGCCTCGAGCCCTCGACGACCAACGCGCAACCGGTCGTCGTCGATCCGTTGGAGACGGTCGCACCGGGTCAGACCGTGCCCCCCTCGACCGCGCCGCCGACAACCGTGTTGCAGGACCTGCCGTACTTCGCCGTCGGGGAGTCGGTCATGCTCGGTGCCAAGCCGACGATGGAGGCTCGTGGCATCCGCACCGTGGCCGAGGTGTCGAAGGGACCCGATTGGGAGCTCGAGCAGTTGCAAATCGCCAAGTCGAGGTATCGCATCACCCAAGGTGTGGTGATCCAATTGGGTACCAACGGCACGGTCACACGCGAGCAGTACGAGGCGGTGCTCGACCAGGTGAAGGACCAGCAGCTGGTCGTGATGATGACGGTGAAAG
>JANOCR010000297.1:0-2566 GCA_031412355.1 Ilumatobacteraceae bacterium
CGACGTCGAGTACTTCCGGCGGCTGCCCGAGCCGACCGTGGGTGGACCGATCGAATGGCAATGGAAGCTTCGGCGACGCACGTGGGCCACCGTGCGGGATCGGGTGCTGCCGAAGCTCGGCGATGATCTGGTCGTGGTCGACGTGGGCGCTGGAGTCGGATGGCTGTCGAATCGCCTGCACGACCTCGGCCACGTCCCGCACGCCGTCGACCTGACGCTTGACGACGATGACGGTCTCGGCGCGGCCCGTCACTACGGGCCGCCGTGGCCGCGCTACCAGGCCGAGATGGATGCCCTTCCGTTCGCCGACGCGCAGGCCGATCTGGTGGTGTTCAACGCGAGCCTGCACTACTCCACGGACTACGTGCGCACGATAGGCGAGGCCCTGCGGGTGCTGGGGCAGGGAGGGAGCGTGGTGATCATGGACTCGCCGATCTACCGACGTGCCGACTCAGGCCGGCAGATGGTCGCCGAGCGTCACGCCGATTTCGAACGGCGATTCGGCACCCGGTCCGACAGCGTCGCGTCGATCGAGTACCTCACCGACGCGATGCTCGACGACATCGGGCGACAACTGGATGTGCGGTGGGCTCGCCATCGCACCTGGTACGGATGGACCTGGGCCATGCGGCCGTGGAAGGCACGATTGCGACGGCGGCGCGAACCCAGTCGCTTCGTCGTGCTCGTCGGCACCCGCAAGGTTCTACGATGAGGACATGACAAGCAGCACCGTGCAATTCACCCGGATGGCCGACGGCACCCGCGACGAGTACCAGTACCTGCATGGTCTGGAACGCGAGTACATCTCCGAGCTCCCTAGTCGATTGATCGCGGCGCTTCGCCGCCTCGACGACGGCCTGGAGGGTTACAAGGTCAGCCGCTACAAGCACTCGCTGCAAACGGCTACTAGGGCGATGCGCGACGGCGCCGATATCGAGATGATCGTGGCCGCGTTGCTGCACGACATCGGCGACGACCTCTCGCCAGAGAACCACTCGCAGGTCGCCGCATCGATCCTTCGCCCGTACGTTCGAGCCGAGGTGACCTGGGTGGTCAACATGCACGGCATCTTCCAGATGAAGTACTACGCCCACCACATCGATCTCGACCCAGACCTGCGTGAGGCCTATCGCGGACATCGATGGTTCGATAGTTGCGACAACTTCTGCGAGCGCTGGGATCAGGAGTCGTTCGATCCCGACTATCCCACGGAGCCCATCGAGACCTTCGAGCCGATGCTGCGCGAAATCTTCAGTCGTGCACCGTTCGACCCGGCAATCGTCGACGACGTCGACGCGCCCCAAACAGCGCGAATGTAGGCGCTGCCCCGGCTAGGGCAGCATCCGCTGGACGGTAATGAGCTTGCCCTTGGGTGGCATCGGACCGAGGCGCACCACGTCGCCCGGCCGTGGTGCGTGGATCCAACGCGTGGCGTCGACGGCGATGCCGACATGGGTGATGGCCCCAGTTGGGCTGGCGGGAGCCATGAAGACCAGATCGCCAGCCTTGATGGGCTCGCTCCAGATATCGACCACTGTGCCCGCAGTAGCCTGCGAAGCGGCGTGGTGGATCATCACGATCCCGACCTGGGCGTAGGCCGCCTTGACGAGGCCGGAGCAGTCGAAGGTGTTCGGTCCGGCCGTGAAGAAGCGATACGGCTTGCCCAGTTGGGCGTAGGCGAAGGCGACGACGGCACCTGCCGGACCGGCGGTGCTCTGCACCGCTGCCGGGGCAGCCGCGGCCGCGGCTGCGGCAGGCGCCACGGCACCTGCGGGCAGGGCGAGCTTGGTGCCGGGCAGAATCAGGCTGTTTGCCTTGAGCTTGTTGACGGCCAGCAAATCGGTGAGCTTGATCTTGTACTTCGAGGCGATGCCCGCCAGGAAGTCGCCGTTCGTGACCGTGTAGGTCAGACCACCGGCCGCCGCGCTAGGCGCCGCAGCGGGGGCCGCGACTTGTGGCGCCACTGCGTTGGCGGGAAGCGCCAACTGCCGACCAGGGTTGATGACGCTCTTGACCGTGATCTTGTTGACCGCGAGCAGATCCGCCAGGGTGACTTTGTACAGGGTGGCGATGCCGAGCAGGAAGTCACCGTTCTGGACGGTGTGCACCAAGGCGCCGGCCACGGGGCCCGACGGAGCCATCAACGCCGCCGGTGTGGCAGCACCTCCCGGCACGGTGAGCTTGTCGCCGGGCAGGATCAGGCTCTTCGCCGTGAGGTTGTTGGCCGTCAGCAGATCGGCAAACGCGACCCCGACCTTGGCGGCGATGCCCGCCAGGAAGTCGCCGTCTCTGACGACGTACTGGGTCGGCGTGGTCGAACCGGCGGCGAACGTCGGAGTTGGCAGGATCGATGTGCTGAGCGAGATGGCTGTCAGGGAAACAACCATCAACGCTTTGTGGGTCCGTGACATGCCATTGTTTCGGCAGGACGCGCACGAGCCTTTACGAGTTCTTGACACTTTCGGCATTTTACCTGCATAACGAGTCGAGAGTCCAGGCACCCTCGATCTCGACCTATACACGAGAGCTACATCGAGGGTTGGTTGAGGGTTGGTTGAGGGTTGGT
>JANOCR010000298.1:0-8656 GCA_031412355.1 Ilumatobacteraceae bacterium
CGGTCGCTGAACTGCATCTCAGTGAAGCCGACGGTGACGAGTTCGCTGCCGATGGCGAGCGACCGTTGCAGGGGGTTCCAGCAGCCACTGTCATTGCCATTCCCATTCCCATTGGCGGCGTCACTGGAGATGGTGCCGCGGCCGGTCAGGGTTGTGCCGTCGAGCTGGGCGACGACCACGCCACCGGCGGCGTTCGTCATCGAACCGGCGAGGCAGTCGACGGCCGGGCCGCAGTTGTTCCAACCGGGCGACACCGGCAGCACGATCGTGCCGTCCTCTGGCCAGTACAGGAAGGCGTGGTGGTCCCACTCGGCCTCGCTGAAGCCGCCGATCGCCAGGGTCGACAGGCGCTGCGGGTTGGCGGGATTGCTGACGTCGAACAGCGACAGTTGCGTGCCCTGTACCTGCCCGTTGTCAGTGGCATCTTGGCCGACGCCCAGAAGCAGGCCGTCTCCGACGGGGTGCAGGTATGCCGAGTAGCCGGGGATCTTCAGCTCACCGGTCAGCACCGGTGCGCTCGGGTCGCTGAGATCGATCACGTAAAGCGGGTCGGTTTGACGGAAGGTGACGACGTAGCCCTGCGTGCCCAGGAATCGCACGGCGTAGATCTGCTCGGTCGCGCCCAGGCCGTCGACGATCCCGATCTGCACCAACTCGTTGCCATCGGCGCGCAGCACTCGCACGGCCGATGTCGAGGCCTGCGTCCCGGTCCAATCCTGCGTCGTCGTGGCGACGCGCAAGTCGCCCTCGTACTCGCTCATCGAGAACTGGTTCAGAAGCTGGCCGGGCACCTCGCCCGAAGCGATGTACGAGGCGGTGCCACCTTCGCCCAGCGAGAACTTGTGGATGAGGGTCGGCGGCGCCTCGGTGCGCACGGCCTCGACCATGGTGCCCTGCGGCTGGTACCAATCCCACGACACGGTGGCCAGGTAGATGCTGGTCGTCGAGGCATACACGGTCTCGCCGTTCGACACGATGCCGGCCGAACCAACGGGATCGCCGGAGCCCTGCAGGTCGATCGAGGCGATCCACGACACACCGAGGCCGGCGAACTCGATGGGCGCGGCCACGGCCGAGCAGTCGAGTGTGGTGGCGATGTCGCCGAAGGAACCGTCCTCGGTTTCGACGAACGAGCGCGGCATCCAATCCTCGACCGTCGATTGCGAGATGACTTCCTTGTTGCGCTGCAATGCGCGCTCCTCGTCGAAGCCGAACTGGTCCGGGTAGACGAACGGCAGGCGAGTGGCGAGCGACGAGGTCAGTACGAGGCGAGCGGTGCCGTCGATCGCCCTGCTGGCGACCAGGCGACCTTCGAGATGACTGCGGCGAAGCAATATCGGTGCCGACACGTCGCCGACGTCATACAGGGACACGACGGTGTCGAGACCGCTGTACGGCTGCGTGGCGACCAGCAGGCGTGCGCCGTCGAGCAGCAGTTGATGGGTGCCCTCGGGAAGGTCGAGCTTGGTCACGACTTCGGCATCGGACACGTTGACGATGCGCACTCCATCCTGCGATGCGACGAACACGTGGATGCCGTCGGTTTCGACGATGTCACCTTCGTCGACACCCACCTCCTGCGTGTTGGTTCCCGAGAAGTTCGGCCCGCTGGTTTCGGCCGTTGCGGCCGTTGCGTCGCCGTCGCTCATTCTCGGAGCACCACCCATGTCGGCCGCCGCAGCTTCAATCATCGGCACTGCTCCGCCGCGTGCGTAATAGTCCCACGGGCCAGCGCCTAGCCCCCATGCCGTCACTCGCTGCAGCGCTTCGGTCTTCATGTAGGCGAGCAGATCGGGGCACTCGGCGAAGAACCTCAGCTTCGACGATCCCAACGAACTGAACTTTGCCGGGCCCGGCAGATCGGGCAGAGGAGTGGTGTCGGGTACCGGCACGCCGGTCGTGGTCGGCAAGGTTGCCTTGCGCCCAGTCGGCGCATCGCGGTCGCCGACGCAACCGGCCAGGGACAGGGTCGCCGCGGCGACAACGAAGGCTGCGGTGGGAAGTGTGCGCGTCATGCGGATCTGACGTTGCGAGCCAGCGGATTGGTTCCCGAAGTCAAGAATGCTTGAGAAACCGTTCGGGCGTCAGATGATGTAAGTAGATGTAAGATTACGTCATGAGCCATCGCCTGCAAATCACCCTCGAGGATGATCAATACGAATCGCTGGCCAACGAGAGCCAGCGGACCGGAGCATCGATGGCTGAACTCATTCGCCAGGCCGTCGAAGCCCGCCTCGGGCTGGAGTCCTCCGAGCAACGAGCCGAACGGTTTCGCCAGGCGCTCGCCGCGGCCGCTGGAAGTTGGCGCGACATGTCCGAGGACGGGCTCGCCTATCAGCGGCGAATTCGGGCGCCGCTGGCCAATCGGGCACGTTGATGGTGGTCGTAGACACGAACGTTCTCGTCGACGTCTTGCGCGGTGTTCCTGCCGCGGTCGCCGTGATGGAACGAGTGGCGACGGATGAGATAGTCGTCCCGTCGATGGTCCGATTCGAGGTTCTGGCCGGTGCACGACCACGAGAAATGGTCGACATCGAATCGCTGCTCGACGTGTGCATCGACGCCCCGGTCGACGCCTCGATAGCCGACGAGGCAGCCAGACTTGCCCGGCGCTACATGCCGTCGCATTCGGGAATCGACCCGATCGACTACGTCGTCGCAGCGACAGCCCGGCTGTTGGACGCGGAGTTGTTGACCCGCAACGTGAAGCACTTTCCGATGTTCAGACGGTTGAGGCCGCCGTACTGACCCGTTACTCCGAGCGGTCCGACACCACGCGGCCGTCGCGCAGTTCGATGGTGCGCGTTCGACGGATGCGTTGCAGCAGCACGCGATCGTGAGTGACGAGCAACACCGTTCCCGGAAACGTGTCGACGGCTTGCTCGATCTGTTCGATGGCAGGCAGGTCGAGGTGGTTGGTCGGCTCGTCGAGCACCAGGCAGTTGCACCCGACGGCCGTGAACAACGCCAACACCAGTCGGGTGCGTTCGCCCGGCGACAACGACTCGACCGGGCGATGCACGTGCTCGGCGCCGATGCCGAACTTGGCCAACAGCGTGCGCGCCTCGCTGACCAACAATCCGCTCGCCGCCTGGAACGAGGACAGCGTGGTCGAGTCACCGGCGGCCGCCAGTTGCGTGCGGGCCTGCTCCAGTCGACCCAACTGCACGGACGGACCCAATCGCTGCTTGCCCGCGGTCAACTCGATCTCACCCAGCAACGCGCCGAGCAGTGTCGACTTGCCGCTGCCGTTCGGCCCGACGATCACGACGCGCTCGCCGTAGTTGATCTCCAAGGTGACCGGGCCGAGACGAAACGCACCGAGGTCGACGACCGCCTGGTCGAGGCTGGCGACGAGCGCACCGCTGCGCGGCGACGAGGCGATGGTCATCCGTAGATCCCACGGCTCGCGCGGCTGCTCGACTACGTCGAGCCGCTCGATCGCCCGATCGGTGCGCGCCGCACGTCCGGCCAACTGCTCGGTCTGGTTGATCTTGTACGCCTTGATGTTCTTGTCCTTCTCGTCGGGATCGTTCTTCGCTCGCGACAAGCCCTGCGATGCCCACTCGCGTTCCCGCTGCGATCGCTGGGCCAGCGTCGACCGCTTCGTGTCGTACTCCTCCCACGCCTGCCACGCGTGCTGACGGGAGATCTCGCGCTCGTGGATGTAGCCGTCGTATCCACCGGCGAAGACGGTGAGCCCGTGCGTGAACTCGTCGAGCTCGGCCACGTCGGTCACCACGCGACGCAGGAACTCGCGGTCGTGGCTGACCAGCGCCACCGCACCCTGCACACCGTTGACGAACTGCTCGAGCCGATCGAGGCTGTCGAGGTCGAGGTTGTTGGTCGGCTCGTCGAGCAGCAACACGTCGAAGCGGGTCAGCATCAACGCGGCCAGGCTCACCCGCGCGGCCTCTCCGCCAGACAGCGACGTCATCGGCTGCTGCAGCAACCGATCGGCCAGGCCCAACTCTGCCCACACCTCGCCGACACGAACATCGAGATCGGCTGCACCCAGCGCCAGCCACCGATCGAGCGCAGTGCTGTATCGGTCGTCGGCCCCCGACGAGCCGGCGGCCATCGCCGCAGTCGCCGCGTCGAGTTCGACATGCGCCGCGATCACGCCGGTGCGCCGCTCGACGTAGCCGAGCACCGTTTCGTCGGTTCGCTCGGGCTCCTGATCGAGGTAGCCAACGGTGGCTGTGGGTGGCGCCAGCGACACCTTGCCGGCATCGGGTGGCAGCAAACCGGCGAGCACTCGCAACAATGTCGACTTGCCCACGCCGTTGGGGCCCACCAGGCCGATGCGATGCCCGGGGTCGAGGGACAGGTCGACGCCTACCAGGATGTGGCGGGCGCCGAGCGCCAACGAGATGTTGCGGGCGTGCAGCGAAGCGGGCAAGCACGCATTCTGCCTGAACATCGCCAGCATGGGTACGGTGAGGGCATGAGCATCACCGCCAACGAACGTGCCGACATGTGTGACCTGTTCGCCGAGCTGGGCCCCGACGAACCCACGTTGTGCGAGGGCTGGACGACCCGCGATCTGCTGGCGCACCTGCTGGTGCGCGAGCGCCGGCAAGACGCGGCCGCCGGCATCGTCATCCCCTTCTTTCGCAAGCATGCCGCCCATGTGACGGCCACGGTCGCCGCCCAGCCGTGGGATGTCATGATCAAACAGTTCCGTGACGGGCCGCCGATCTGGTCGCCGTGGGCGATCCCGGTGTTGGGCGACAAGTTCAACCTGTCGGAGTTCTTCGTCCACCACGAAGACATCCGCCGCGCCCAGCCGGAATGGGCTCCCCGAGAAGGCGATCAGGCCCGCGACGACGCGTTGTGGAACCCGTTGAAGATGATGGGCCGCCTGCTGTTCCGCAAGTCTCCGGTCGGCGTCACATTGCGCAGCGCAGGGCGCGACGACATCGTTGTCAAGAAGGGCGACCCCGGCGTGATCCTGGTGGGTCTGCCGGGCGAGATCGTCCTGCACGCTTACGGCCGTGCCCTCGACAAGGTACGGGTGGTCGTGCAGGGGGATCCCGCAGACATCGAAGCGTTCGAGGCATCGCCCCGCGGCCTCTAGATAGGGCTCACGGGGGAGCCAAACGGCCTATTTCCGGATCACCGTTCTCAACTGTTCGGGTGTTGCACCGATACTCGTGTCATGCCAACGATCCTGCTCGCCTTGCAGCGAGCCGACGTCTGCCGTTCGTGCGGCAACGGGCTCGCCGTCGGCGCAGAGGTTTGGTGGAACTCCGATGCGGACACGGCCGTGTGCACCACGTGTCGCCGCCCTGATGTGCTGGTCGAACGGCGGTCGACCAGCCGTATTGCCAGGGTCGCCAGGTTCTTCGGCGACTCGGAACCATCGAGCGATGGACCCGAGCGCGTGCAACGCGAACGCATGCTGTCGGTCCATCTACACACCGAGCTCGGCCAGCGGGCGGTGGTGCTCGACGATCGCAAGGTCCCGGCCACCAGAGGCCATATCGATCACATCGTGGTCGCCCCTTCGGGTGTGTGGGTGGTGGCCGCCAACGAGTACGACGGGCGCGTCGAGCGGCGCGACGTCGGCGGCTGGTTCAAGATCGACGAGCGTCTCTACGTGGCCGGCAAGGACCGTACGAGCCTGGTCGACGGGATCGACCGCCAGGTGGTCGCGGTCGAGAAGGTGCTCGCCAAGGCAGGGTTCGATTCGGTGCCGGTGCACGCCGCTTTGTGCTTCGTGAATTCGGAGTGGGGCTGGTTCGCCAAGCCGTTCTCGCTGAACGGCGTGTGGGTCACCTGGGCCCAGAAGTTGACCGAGCTGGTGATGGATTGGAACGCGATCCCCAACGCCGAGATCGACCGCCTGGCGCGGGTTGTGAAGGCCGGTCTTCCTGCCGCGGCGTAACCGCCCACAGCAGGAGTGTCAAGATTCCCTCAAGATTTCTCAATCCACGTGAGCGTCGGCTGCGAACGGCTGTCTGGGCGACATTGCCCAAGACCCAGGAGGAATCATGAGTATCAAACGCAAAGCGCTGACTGCGCTGGGAGCCGGATCGATCATCGTTGCATCTTCGGTCGCGGCGATGGGAGCCAGCGCCGCCGACCATCTCGACGCGCCAGGGGTGAGGGCCGATGGCCGCACTGACATCAACGACGTATACGCGTTCCAGTCGCCGACCAACCCCGACAACACGGTGCTGATCATGACCGTCAACCCGGTAGCCGGTGTGCTCAGCGGTACGAGCTTCCATCCGGACGCGAGGTACCGGTTCAACATCGACGACGACGGCGACGCCAAGGCAGACACCGAGATCGAGGTCAAGTTCGGCAAGATCAAGAAGGACGGGCGCCAGGAGATCGAAGTCGAGCTCGAAGGACAGCACAGCGAGGTCGAAGCTGAAGGCCGAGTTGGCGAGGAGCTTGGGTTCGCCCGCACCGGCCGAGTGATCGCCGGCACGTTCGACGATCCGTTCTTCTTCGACCTCGACGGTTTCCGCAACAACTTCCAGTTCACCGGGACCAACTTCTTCGCCGGCCTCAACGTGTCGGCGATCGTCGTCGAAGTACCCAGTCATCTGCTCGGTGATGGCGGCATCGGCGTGTGGGCGACCACATCGCTGAAGGGCGTGACGGTCGATCAGATGGCCCGCCCGGCGATCAACACGGCGCTTATCGCCGCCGACCGCAAGGATGCGTTCAACAGCACCCCGCCGTCGCAGCAATGGGCGGTGTTCGGTGCAGAAGTGACCGCACGGATCACCGCTCTGTCGGGTGATGCCGCATACGCCGCGACGATCGCTGGTGTGTTGATCCCCGACATCTTGACGTTCGAACTCGGCAACTCGTCTGGTTTCCTCAACGGACGTCAGCTCGCCGACGACGTGATCGACGCCGAGTTGAACATCCTCACCAAGGGTGCTGTCACGACCGATGGCGTCGGCACCAACGACGTGGCGTTCCCCGGCGTGTTCCCCTACCTCGCAGCTGCGAACTGAGCCAGAGGTAACACAGATGGCATCGAAGAGCGCGACCTCGAACCTCGCACGCAATGTTCCGGTCGCGCTCTTCGTCGCCGCGATCGCCATCCTGGCTCAGGGCCTCATCGCCCGGGCTATGCAAGACAATGGTCGGGCCGCGATGCCCGACCCAGAACAGATGGCGTTGCTCAGCACCGGCAGGATCGGAACCCCCAATGTCGTGAAGCTGTGGGAGCAGCGTGTGCAGGCCGTCCCCGGTAGCGCGACCTTCCGCACCAGGTTGGCGGAGAGCAACCTGACTCTCGCCGGCGAGACCGGCGATCTCAATCTGTACGAGAAGGCCGAAGGCATTGCCCGAGCTGCGGTCGAGATCGACCCGACCAACGAGTCGGCCAACCTCACGTTGGCCTCGGCGCTGTCCGGCCAACACGACTTCGGAGCGGCGCTCGAACTGGCCGACGGAGTGCTTGCTCGAGCGCCGAAATCGGTCGGCGCGCGTATCGCTGCGGGCGACGCTCATCTCGAATTGGGTGAGTATGAAGCCGCCACCGGGGTGTACACCGAGCTCGACCAGGAGCTGCCCGGCTTGCCGTCGATCCTCAGCCGCCGAGCTCGCGTCGCCGCGTTGACGGGTGGGCTCGATCAGGCAATTGACCTCGCCCGCCAGGCGTTGATCGGCGCGGGCGAGGAGGATCTCGACACGTTCACCGGCGCGTTCTACTGGTTCCAGCTGGCCAACTACCAGTACCAGGCTGGTCGCTACGACGATGCCGCGGCCATGTTGAGGTCGGCGCTGCAGGTCGAGCCGCAACACATCGGGTCGACCGAGTTGCTCGGCAAGCTTCTGGTCGCGCAAGGTCACCTCGACGACGCAACTCAGTTGTACGAGCAGCTGTTGCAACGCACCGATGCGGCCGACCTGCGCGGCGAACTGGCCAAGCTGTATGCGCATGCGGGCCGCACCGACGATGCCCGTAGACAGATCGAGCTCGGGCTCGACATCGCCCGAACTCAGGCCGGCAAGTATCCGGCGGAACGTCGACACCTGATCGGCTTTCTGGCCGACGAGGATCCTGCGTTCGCCTTGCAACTGGCGCGTGACGATCTCGAGCTTCGTTCCGACGTGCAGACCTACGGATGGCTGGCATGGTCGCTGTTACAGGCCGGCAAGGCCGATGAGGCAGTGACATACGTCGACGAGGCACTGCGACTGGGCACGCAGGACGCCTGGCTGCTCTACCAAACCGGTTCGGTCTATGCCGCGGTGGGCGATGTGGATCGCGCCCGAACGCAGCTCGTCGCCGCCCTCGATCTGAACCCCGAGTTCGACCTGGTGCACGCCCAACACGCACGCGACCTGCTCGCCGGTCTACCGGCGATGTAGTCATGCGCTGGATTGCGAGTTCGGCGGCGGTGGGCCGTCGTTGCGCATCGACTCCAGCGTCGAGACGAGGGTGGCGGTTGCCGCGCGGAACAGCGTCTCGAATGCTGCGAATGGCGCGGTCAGGTTGAACACATCAGAGGCCTCGGGCATGGGTAGCAGCGTGGCCTCCACACCGAACGAGGCGACGTCGATCTGGCGGACTGTGCTGCCGTGCACCGTTTTGCCGAGCGTCGGCGCGGCGTCGGGGTAGCGATACGCGAGGTTCTGCAGCAGCCGGGCGAGGTGGTGCAGGGTGGTATCGATGAACCCC
>JANOCR010000299.1:0-7243 GCA_031412355.1 Ilumatobacteraceae bacterium
CCGCCTCGCGGTCGAGCGCACCGCAGCGTGGGCGGCGCGAGCGCGGGCCACGCATGGGCGCGAGGATCAGTCGCTGTTCGGAATCGTCCAGGGCGGGATCAGCGAGCAATTGCGCGCTGAGAGCGCTCAGCGAACCGTCGCCCTGGACTTCGATGGATACGGCATCGGCGGCCTCAGTGTCGGCGAGACACGGGGAGAAATGGTGCCAGCACTGTCAGTAGCTCTGGCGCACCTGCCGACGGATCGTCCGCGGTATCTGATGGGTGTCGGAGACCCCGCCAGCCTGGTCGAGGCTGTGGCCCTGGGCGTCGACCAATTCGATTGTGTGATGCAGACCAGGATCGGCAGGCACGGCACCGCTCTGACGGGTGAGGGCAAGCTGCACATCAAGAATGCGAAGCACACATTGAGCGACGAACCGCTGGATTCCTCGTGCTCGTGCGATGTCTGCCACCGCCACAGTCGCGGCTACATCCGCCATCTGTTCCAGGTGGGCGAGCCGACCGCATCGAGGCTGGTCAGCCTGCACAACATCAGCTGGACACTGCAGCTGATGGCTCGCATGCGAACGGCGATCGAGGCAGGGGCCTTCGCCAGCCTTCGTCAAGAGGTACTTGCTGTTTGGGGGTGATCTGCCCAACCAGTCGTCCTGGTAGCTAGCATTCCCCGGCGGTTATTTCGCGGCCCTCTCCTTCCCTCGTGAACATTGGATACCCCACATGCACGTTCTGTCGATACTCGCTTCCAATGACGATTCGAGCTCCGGTTCCGCGCTTGGTCTGCTGCTCCCAATGTTCATCATCGGCGGAGCGATGTACTTCCTGATGATCCGTCCCCAGCGCCGCAAGATGCGCGCTCAGACCGCACTGCAGTCCTCGATCGAGGTCGGCGACGAGGTCATGACGACGTCGGGGATGTACGGGTTCGTCACGTTGATCGAAGACGACATCGCCTGGCTGGAGATCGACGACAACGTGCAGATCCGCATTGCTCGCCAGGCATTGCAGCGCAAGGTCGACACGTCGCAGGGTGACACTGCCGTGCCGACCGACGACGGGTCCGGTCGCAGCACGAAGATCGAGCCGACCGACGGAGCGTCAGAAGACGAGCCCTCCAAATAATGCGCCGAAAGCTGATCTATTCCCTCGTCGGAATCCTGGTCGTGGCCTTCGGCGGGTTCTTCGCCACGCTGATCGGTGGCGAGACGCCTTCGTTGGGCCTCGACCTGCAGGGTGGCATCTCGATCACTCAGCAGCCGGTCGGCGAGTACAACACGGCCAGTCTCGACCTCGCCGTCGAGCGCATCCGCGAGCGCGTCGACAGCCTCGGTGTGGCCGAGCCCGAGATCCTGCGACAGGGCGACGCGATCGTGGTGAACCTGCCGGGCGTCAAGAATCAGGCGCAGGCCGAGGAACTCGTCAAAGTCACGGGGCAGGTCTACCTGCGACCGGTATTGACCGACGAGGAGTTCAACTTTCCGTGCGTGACGAGTGATCCCAACGCCACGCCCGACACGCCCGATACCACGACACCGTCAGGCACGGTCGCGTCGTCCGACACCAGCGTCGACGTCGTCGACACCTCTGCTGGCACCACGACCGCTGCAACCACGACCACGGCGGCGGGCGGCCCATCGCGCCGGCCGAGCACTGCCAACACCAGCACGACATCGGGCGCACCTACGACGACCATCGCCGGCGCCTCGACGACCACCACGGTGGTCGACGACACGCCGGTCACGCTGCCGCCCGTGCCACCCGAATCGACCGGCTTCGTCCCGGCCCGTGGCGGAAGCTTCTGCAAGGTCGGTCCTGCCGGCGGCACCGGCGAGGTCTTCAAAGACGACGCCACCGCCCGCATCATCTCCGGATCGGGCTGGGGTGTCACCGTCAGCCTGCGTGGCGGCGCCGAGGGTGAGGGCGTGTGGAACGTGCTGGCCTCGGAGTGCTTCAACGCCACCGCGTCGTGCCCGACGCGCCAACTGGCCATCGAACTTGACGGCCAGGTCATCTCTGCGCCGACCGTGCAACAGCCGAGTTTCACCGGCAGCGTGCAGATCACCGGCAGCTTCAGCGAATCCGAGGCCCGCAACCTGGCCAGGGTGTTGAACAGCGGTTCGCTGCCGGTCAGACTCGAAACTCAAGCGGTGCAGACCGTGTCGCCGACGCTCGGCAAGGACTCGCTGCGCGCAGCGTGGATCGCCGGCATCGTCGGTGTGAGTTTGGTCTTCATCTTCATGGTGCTCTACTACCGCTTGCTCGGCCTGATCGTCGCCGGTGGCCTGGCCGTGTCGGGTGCACTGATCTGGATTGTGATCTCCTTCCTGTCCAGAACACAGGGCCTTGCCCTCTCCCTGGCCGGGATTGCCGGTCTGATTGTGTCGGTCGGTGTCACCGTCGACTCGTACGTGGTGTTCTTCGAACGATTGAAAGACGAAGTACGCGCTGGCCGCTCTATGCGCAACAGCGCCCAGCGCGGGTTCGCCGGCGCCTGGCACACGATCGTCGTTGCCGACATGGTGTCGCTGATTGGTGCCGCAGTTCTGTGGTACCTCACCGTCGGTTCGGTACGCGGCTTCGCCTTCTTCCTTGGCCTGTCGACGCTGTGCGACCTGGTTGTCGCCTACTTCTTCACCCGGCCTGCGGTGCTGTTGCTGGCTCGCACCGACTGGATGGCGCGGCGCAAGGTGATGGGGATCGAAGTGTCGGCTGGAGCGCCGTCGTGAGCACCGAGGTGATGCCCGAGGTGGTCAAGCGACGCGGCCTTGGTGGCCGGCTGTACCACGGCGAGACGGCGATCGACTTCTATGGTCGACGCTGGTGGGGTCTCGCGTTCTCCGGGCTACTGCTGGTGATCACGCTGGCTTCATTGATCGGCCAGGGCCTCAACCTGGGACTCGACTTCAAGGGTGGGGTCGCCTGGGAGGTGCCAACCTCGAGCCTCAGCATCGACCAGGCGCGCGACGTCCTCGACGAAAGCGGTATCGACGGCGCCGACGCCAAGATCCAGGAGCGCACATCGGCTTCGGGTCGGGTGTTGCTGATCCAGGTTGGCGATCAGTCGATCGAGAAGCGACAAGAGGTGCGAGACGCACTGGCGGCTGCGGCGGAGGTCGATGCCCAAGGGGTCAGTGTCAACTCGGTCAGTTCTACGTGGGGTCGCAGCATCACCGAGAAGGCCGTCAGGGCTCTGATCATTTTCCTTGTGCTCGTCGCCATGTTCATCGCCTGGCGGCTCGAGTGGCGAATGGCGCTGGCTTCGATCATCGCGATGTTGCACGACGTGCTGATCAGCGTCGGCGTCTACTCCGTGTTTCGATTCGAGGTCACGCCCGCGACGGTGGTCGCCTTCTTGACGATCCTCGGTTTCTCCCTCTACGACACGATCGTCGTGTTCGACAAGGTCAACGAGAACACCGAGCGCTATTCCGGTGCACGTGTGCCGTACGCCGACGTGATCAACGTGTCGATGAACCAGGTGCTGATGCGATCGGTCAACACCAGCCTTGCGGCCGTCTTGCCGGTGCTGTCGCTGTTGGTGCTCGGCGCAGGAATTCTTGGCGCCGTCACCCTGCGCGAGTTCGCACTGGCCCTGCTGGTGGGTTTGCTGACGGGCTCGTACTCGTCGATCTTCATCGCTTCGCCGTTGCTGGCCATGTTGAAGCAACGCGAGCCCCGATTCCGCTCGTTGCGCGGCGGGCACGCAACCGGCCTCGAACTCGAACGATTGGTGCTGGGTGGCTCGCCCTCAGCACGACGAGATCCTGCACGCCATCGCGGCGATTCCGCCGAGGCCGATACGATTCTGGTGGCCACGCCCAGCACTCCCGAGTCGCTGCTGACCCATCCGCCACGGCCGCGGAAGAAGAAGCGTCGCACCAGCTGAGCCACGGTAGCGTGAACTCGTATGGCGTCAAACGGCCACTGGCTCACCGAACTCGTACGAGACATCGACGACTTTCCGACGAAGGGTGTGAGCTTTCGCGACATCACGCCGCTGCTCGGCGACGGTGACGGCTTCGTTCGGGCGATCAACGAACTCGCCGAACGATTCGATGGGCTGCGGCCGGACCGCGTGCTGGGCATGGAGGCCCGTGGGTTCATCATCGCCGCGCCGATCGCCTATCGCCTGCGCGCCGGGTTCGTACCCGTTCGCAAGGCGGGCAAGTTGCCCTGGGCTGTCGTCCGCGAGGAGTACTCACTCGAGTACGGCCGCGACAAGCTCGAGATCCACCGCGATGCCATTCATCCGGCCGAACGGATTTTGGTGATCGACGACGTGCTGGCAACGGGTGGCACCGCGGCCGCCACGGTTCGCCTGGTCGAGGCCCTCGGTGGCGTCGTGGTGGGTGTCGGCTTCCTGATCGAGCTCGAAGCGCTGGGCGGTCGAGCCCTGCTCGAGGGGCACCGAGTCGAAAGCCTCGCGAGGTACTGAGGCGCCGTGGCCGCTGTCGATCGTGTCCTTCCATGGCGGCGGCATCAGAACGTCACCGCGGATGAGCTGACGCCGCTTCTCAGCGCCTATCGCCGCCGGCACCCGAAAGCGCCGGTGGGCATGATCAACCGCGCCTACGAGACGGCAAAAGAAGCACACCGCCACCAGTCACGTGGCAGCGGCGAGAGTTACATCAATCATCCGCTGGCCGTTGCCCGCATCGTTGCCGACATCGGTCTCGACGAGATCTCGTTGGCGGCCGCGCTGCTGCACGACGCGGTCGAAGACACAGAGATCACCGTCGCCGACGTCGAGGCCGCGTTCGGCGCCGAAGTCGCCGCCATCGTCGACGGCGTCACCAAGCTCGAACGCCTTCAGTTCGATTCAAAGGAAGCGCAGCAAGCCGCGACGATGCGCAAGATGTTGGTGGCCATGGCCCGCGATCTGCGGGTGTTGATCATCAAGCTCGCCGACCGCTTGCACAACATGCGCACGATCGCGGCCATGCCCAGCGAGAAGCAGCGTCGCATCGCCCAAGAGACGCTCGACATCTATGCGCCGCTGGCCCACCGCCTGGGCATGCAGGAGCTGAAACAGCAGCTCGAAGACCTGTCGTTCGCGTCGCTGTATCCGAAGCGGTTCGCCGAGCTCGACCATCTCGTCAGCACCCGTACTCCCGAGCGCGAGGTGTACCTGGCGAAGGCCATCGCCGAAGTCGGCGGTCGGTTGCACGAGCTCAACATCGAGGCCGAAGTCACCGGTCGCGGCAAGCACCTGTGGAGCATCTACGAGAAGATGATGCAGAAGGGTCGCGAGTTCGACGACATCTTCGACCTCGTCGCCATCCGGGTCATCGTCGATTCGGTGAAGGACTGCTACGCCGCGCTCGGCTGCATCCACGGCAGCTACAAGCCGGTAGTAGGCCGTTTCAAGGACTACATCGCGATGCCCAAGTTCAATCTCTACCAGAGCTTGCACACAACGGTGATCGGCCCCGGCGGCAAGGTCGTCGAGGTGCAGATCAGGTCACAAGAAATGCATCAACGCGCCGAGTGGGGCGTTGCCGCGCACTGGTCGTACAAGGGTGATGGTTCCTCCAGCAGCGACATCGACTGGCTCAACCGCATCATTGACTGGCAGGCCGACATCACCGACCCGGCCGCCTTCATGGAGAACCTGAAGACCGACCTCGAACAGGACGAGGTCTTCGTGTTCACGCCAAAGGGGCGTGTGATTCCGCTGCCCGTGGGTTCCACCAGCGTCGACTTCGCCTACGCAGTGCATACTGACGTCGGTCATGCGTGCATCGGGGCCAAGGTCATCGGCCGTCTCGTGCCGCTCGGAACCACGCTGCACAGTGGCGACACGGTCGAGATCTTCACGTCGAAGGTCGAGAACGCGGGGCCATCGCGCGACTGGCTGCAGTTCGTCGCCTCGCCTCGCGCCCGCAACAAGATCCGTCAGTGGTTCAGCCGCGAGCGTCGCGTCGACATGATCGAAGCTGGGCGCGAGGAGCTGACCAAGGAGTTCCGCCGCGAAGGTCTGCCACTGCAGCGCATCTGGGACAGCAAGGTGCTGACCGACGAGATCGCCGCCATTTCCTATGCGGATCTGGATTCGGTGCTGGCGGCGGTCGGCGAACACCACGTCTCGGCGCGTTCGATCGCCCAGAAGGTGGCGCGCGGCTTCTCGCAGGGCGCCGACGGCGAGCAGTTCTCGCTCGTCTCACCGACCAGGCCCGACAGGCCGCATCGTCCGCGATCCGCTGTCGGCGTGCACGTCGAGGGGCTCGACGACATCCTGGTTCGACTGTCGCGCTGTTGCACACCGGTACCCGGCGACGACATCGTCGGCTTCGTCACGCGCGGCCGTGGTGTGTCGGTTCACCGCACTGATTGCGCCAACGCCGAAAGCCTGATGAGTGACCAGGCGGCGAGGCTGATCGACGTCGATTGGGACGGTGATCGCACCAAGGCGATCTTCCGGGCAGGTGTGGAGGTCGTTGCCCTCGACCGGTCGCGGCTGCTGCGCGACGTGGCCAACGCGCTCAGCGAGCAGCACGTCAACATCGTGTCGTGCAGCACCCATACCGGTGGCGACCGTGTGGCCAAGATGCGCTTCGAGTTCGAACTGGCCGACCCCAGCCACCTCGAGTCCGTGCTGCGCACTATCAAGCAGATCGACGCCGTCTACGACGCATATCGTCTCGTCCCTGGCAAAGGCAACTAGCCGGTCACCCGAACCAGTCCGGCACGTGGCACATGGCCCGAGTCATGCTCGAGTCCGAGCCGGTGCCGCGCTTCGCGCAGTAGGCAACCAGCGCAGGTCCGTGGCGCTCGAACCACCGCGTGATCTCGTAGCTTGCTCCGGGGATCGGCTGCCAGTCGCCGACATCGGGTGAGTACACCTGGTACTCCTGGTACATCATCCAGACGCCGCTGTCACCGTCTTCCTCGAGGGCGAACGTGAAGCCGGTGGGGATCACCGAGTGATCGTCGACGGCGTACCCACCGACTGCGCTGTTCTCGCCCAAGCCGTAATGCTCACCGGCGCTGCCGTACTCGGCGGCCGCCCCGAACTCGGCTGGCGGGGCGTCCCAGCTGATGTGCTCGCGCGTGTACACGCCGTCGAGGTCGGCCAGGTTGCCGGTATCGCTCTCCCACGTGACGACGTGGTGCAGGTTGTTCGCCCCACCGTCCGTCATCGAATCCGTTCCGAAGTTGGTGATCATCGCCATCAGCACAACGTACTTGGTCCCAGTTTCGGCTCGACGACCCGGCCGCGCGGTGACCCGTAAAGGGGGCTGACC
>JANOCR010000300.1:0-2130 GCA_031412355.1 Ilumatobacteraceae bacterium
GTCATCAAACGCTGAGGTGGTTAGGGCGCTCGGTAGAAGTCGACCGGTTCGGGTGCCAGCGGTGTGTTGCCCATGATTAGATCGGCGGCCTTCTCGGCCAACATCATCACCGGCGCGTAGATGTTGCCGTTGGTCACGTACCGCATCGCCGAGGCGTCGACGACGCGAACGCCCTCCACACCGTGCACGGCCATCGTCAGCGGGTCGACCACGCTGTCGTCGTCGGCGCGGCCCATCCGGCAGGTGCACGACGGATGCAGCGCGGTTTCGCCGTCGGTGCGCACCCAGTCGAGAATCTGCTCGTCGCTGTCGACATCGGGCCCGGGTGAGACCTCGCCACCGTTGAACGGTTCCATCGCCGGCTGGTTCAAGATGCGCCGTGCAATGCGGATGGCCTCGACCCATTCGCGTCGGTCTTCCGGCGTGGAGATGTAGTTGAACCGCAGCGCCGGCTTGGCCGTCGGATCAATCGACGTGATCTGCACCGATCCCCGCGAGTTGGAGTACATCGGCCCGATGTGCACCTGGTAGCCGTGCCCGCCGGCAGGCGACGATCCGTCGTAGCGCACCGCGATCGGAAGGAAGTGGAACATCAGGTTCGGGTAGGTGACATCGTCGTTGCTGCGCGCGAACCCGCCGGCCTCGAAGTGGTTCGACGCACCGGGACCGCGGCGCAAGAACAGCCACTGCGCGCCGATGATCGGGCGTCGCCACTTCTTCAACTGCGGCTGCAACGACACCGGCTGCTTGCACGAGAACTGCACGTAGACCTCGAGGTGGTCCTGCAGGTGTTGCCCGACGGCAGGGAGATCGTGCACCACAGGGATCCCGAGCGCGCCTAGGTCGGTGGCATTGCCGACGCCACTGAGCTGCAGGAGCTGGGGCGAGTTGAACGCGCCGCCGCAAAGGATGACCTCGCCGGCGGTCACCTGCTGGGTGCCGCCGCGGCGCGTGCTGTACTCGACACCGGTCGCACGTGTGCCGTCGAACAGCACTCGGTGCACAAGAGCGCGCGTTGTCACGGTGAGGTTCGGGCGATGCATCACCGGGTGCAGATAGGCGCGAGCCGCGCTGAGCCGGCGACCGCGCCGCACGTTGCGGTCGAACTTGGCGAATCCCTCCTGCTGGTAGCCGTTGACATCGTCGGTGATCGGGAAGCCGGCCTGCTGAACCGACTCGAAGAAGGCCGTGAACAGCGGGTTGGTGGCCGGTCCGCGCTCCAGTTCGAGAGGCCCGCTGTGACCGCGATAGTGATCGGCGCCATCGGCGGCGAGGCAGTTCTCCATCTTCTTGAAGTACGGCAGGCAATGGGCGTAGTCCCAGGTTTCCATCCCGGGGTCGGCGGCCCAACGCTGGAAGTCCAGCGGGTTGCCGCGCTGGAAAATCATCCCGTTGATGCTGCTGGAGCCGCCCTGCACCTTGCCGCGAGCGTGGTAGATCCTGCGGCCGTTCATGAACGGCTCCGGTTCGCTCTCGTACTTCCAGTCGTAGAACTTGCTGCCGATCGGAAAGGTCAGCGCGGCGGGCATGTGGATGAAGACGTCCCACTTGTAGTCGGGGCGACCCGCTTCGAGCACCAGCACGGTGGTGGTCGGATCGGCGCTGAGACGGTTGGCCAACGCCGACCCTGCGGAGCCACCGCCGACGATCACGTAGTCGAACGTCGTCATAGCTGCACGCGCTCCGCCGTGACGGCTACCAGTTCGCCGACGTCGTCGGCATCGGTGTCGCCCGGGAACCTAAAGGCTGGTCCGTGGGCATGTATGGCAGCGACGACACGTCCGGTGGAATCGCGAATCGGCGCGGCAACCGAGTTGAGGCCGTCGAGGAACTCTTCGAACGCCCAGGCGTAGCCCTTCGCTGAGATGTCGGCGAATCGACTGCGTATGGCGGCTGCATCGGTCAGCGTTCCACTGGCCGTCCGCTCGAGCGGTTGGGCGAGGTAGCTGTCGGCATCGATCGCCCCGAAGGCCAGCAGCACCTGACCCGACGAAACGGTGTGGGCCCCGAGGCGCTCGCCGGTCCAGTCGCGAACCTGAACCTGGTTGTCTGCGTCCACCTGGTCGAGGTATAGCACGTCGAACCCGTCGGCAATCGACAGGCCAGCGGCTTCGCCAGTGGCTTTGACCA
>JANOCR010000301.1:0-9600 GCA_031412355.1 Ilumatobacteraceae bacterium
GCCGCCCACCGCGCCCACTGAACTGAGTCGCCCCTCACCCCATCGCCGTCACAACCCCATTGGGCGCGAGTTTGGCCATGGGTGGCGTGATGCCGCGCCCGTAGAACTGTGTGGGCGCGAGTTTGGCCATGGGTGGCGTGATGCCGCGCCCGTAGAACTGTGTGGGCGCGAGTTTGGCCACGGGTGGCGTGATGCCGCGCCCGTAGAACTGTGTGGGCGGGCTGCGTCTAGACCCGGACGGGGAGGTTGGCGTCGACCCAGCGCTCGAGCGTGGGGCTGGTTTCGAAGCTGGTGATCAGGGCGTACCGCGGCGCGTTGCCGGTGTGCACCACGACATGCCACAAACGCTGGGTGTCGACCACGAAGCGTGACCCGAGATGCAGCGGCACCCGGGTCTCGGTGGTGGGGTCGGGCAGGCCATCGGGGCCGTTGTCCATCAGCAGCATGTAGCTGTCGGGGTTGTCGGTGAGCTCGAGCCACGAACGCACGACCCAGCCCTCGTCGGGCGGGTTGAAGCGGTTGTTGTCGTCGCGGTGGAGCGAGCGAATGGCCTGCTCACGGCTCTGCGGCTCGAGTTTGATGACCCGGACCCGCCCGAAGTTGGCCCCGACTGCATCGACGTACGACCGCAGACTCGGTGATACTGCCGCGTTCGACGTCCAGAGAGCGCCCTTGTCGGTCTTGCCCTTGTCCCAAAATCCGCGGCAGTCGAGTTCGCCGTCGGCCGAGGCCAGCGGTGCGAAATTGGTGTCGCCGCCGCTCTTCCAGTCCATGTACTCGAGACCCAGCCACTCTTCGGAAGGAATGTCGAAGGTGAGGTCGGCCAACGCGACGAACCCGGTCTCGGCAAGCGCCTGCATGCGTCGATGCGGCGAGTGCAGGGGGATCTGCACACTCCAATGTTCTTGCGTAGGCCAGAAGCTCATGGCCCTGAGCTTACGTGGTGGAAGGCGTCGTTTCGGGTGTAGGCAGTGTGTTGTGCACCACGGCGCCCGTGGGAATCTGCAGTTCCTGACCGGCTTGGATGTCGTCAGGGTTGGTGATGCCGTTGATCGCCTGCAGGTCGGAAAGGCGTACCTGGAACGCCTTGGCGATCTTGCCTAGCGTGTCGCCGCGCTTGACGATGTAGAACTCGCGCACGGTGGTGGTCGTGATGAAAATGGTGGTGGTCGTCGACACTGTCACGATCGGCGGCAGCGTTGCGGCGGATTGGCCGTCGTCACCGCACGACGCGGCAACAATCGGCGAGATTGCCGCCACTGCTACCAGTACCCCGAACCGCACCCCGCTCACGGCGAGTGATGATATGCCGGTTCGCGCCCCACTTCCACGGCGCCGTACGCTGAGTGGCATGTCGTCGGGCGACTTCCCAGGTGCACTTGCGCCCGCTCGGCAGTACAAGATCGACGTTGGTGGCCTTGGCCTGGCGATCCATGAGTGGGGTGACGAGGCTGGTCAGCCCCTATTTCTGGTGCACGGAGGGTTCGATTTCAGTCGCACCTACGAGGTCTTCGCGCCGAAGCTGGCGGCCGCCGGATGGCGAGTGGTGGCCTGGGATCAACGCGGCCACGGCGACAGCGATCATGCCCCGTTGTACGGCTGGGACGCCGATATTCGCGACGCAATGGCGGTCATGGACAAGATCAGCCAACGTCCGGCCCCGGTGATCGGGCACAGCAAAGGTGGGTCGTTGATGATCCAACTGGCCGACGCCCAGCCCTACCGATTCAGTCATCTCGTGAATCTCGATGGCCTTCCCTCCAAGCGTCGCCTGCCCGATGTCGCCGAACACGAACGTACCCGCATGGTGGCCGGCGAGATCTCCGGCTGGCTCGACCATCGACGCCGCAGCGCGGACCTGGCTCGCTACCCCGGCACGATCGAGGAGCTTGCCCGGCGTCGCGGCCGCATGAACCCTCGGCTGTCGTTCGAGTGGCTGTGCCATCTCGTCACCGTTGGCGCACGCCACGATCCCGACGGCTGGCGATGGAAGATCGATGCCTCGATGCGCTTCGGCGGGTTCGGTCCGTGGCGGCCGGAGTGGACGGTGACTCGCCTGCCCGGCCTTGGTATGCCGTTCTTGGGTGTGCTGGCCTCCGAGCTGGAAGAGATGGGTTGGGGCACGCTGCCGCATCACATCGACCAGTACATCCCCGAAGGGGGGCGCCTCGAGGTGCTCGAGGGAGCCGGCCATTTCGTGCACATCGAGCAACCCGATGTGGTCGCCGGCATGGTGCTGGATTTCCTGGGGTCGGCGTGACGCTGACCATCCTTCGACACAACAAGGTCGAGCTGGCGTTGCACCAGCTCAGCGCTGGCAATGGCGACGGCCGCACGCCGCTGCTGCTGTTGCACGGCCTGGGCGAAGCATCCCCTTCACTCGCACCGCCGTGGGCCGTGCAGTGGGAAGGGCCCGTGGTTGCCCTGGACTTCACCGGGCATGGCGCCTCGACGGTCCCGTCGGGTGGTGGCTACACGGCCGAGATCCTGCTGGCCGACGCCGATGTCGCCCTGGCCGAACTCGGCACCGCAACCGTGGTGGGGCGCGGGCTTGGCGCCTATATCGCCCTAATGCTGGCGGGCGCCCGGCCGAAGCAGGTGCGCGGCGCGGTGTTGTGCGACGGGCCGGGGCTTGCCGGCGGCGCTATCGGCCCGACGTCGCAAAGCTTCGTCACGTTGTCGGCCAGCCCGCATCCACCTGATCCGTACGCCCTGTTCGAGCTGTCGCGCGACTTGCGACCGCCTGACTACGCGACGTTGTTCGTGCGCATGGCCGTCGACTCGTCGGGTCTCGACGAGCCGATCGCGGTTGCTGCTGTGGTGCGCCCGCCGTGGCTGGCAGCGGTTGTCGACGAGATCGGCGTGTCGACGTGCTCGGTGCGCGACGCCCTGGCTGTCTACGCGGCCGCGTCCAGCACGGGAAGCGGTGGAATGTAGGTGACGGCTCGCTGGGTGTCGCCGGGCCGCGGAATCGCCGAGGGGGTCGCCGAGGCCATTGTCGAGTTGCAGGGCCACGATCGACTCGGCGAGGTGATCGTCGTCGTGCCCCCGGGTGCAACAGCGGGCACGTTGCGCCGTCTGCTGCCCCGGGTCTCCGGGGGTGTTGCCGGCATCCGTTTTCTCACTCCAATCGACCTGGCCGTAGAGCTGGTCGACTCATCGATCAGCACGATGCGTGCCGTCACCACGCAATTGCAGCTGGCGGCGATCACGTCGGTGTTGAGTGGCGACGACTGTCCCGACGTGTTGCGCAGTGTGCGCGATCACCCAGCCACGATCGACGCTCTCGTAGACATGGCGATGGCATCGCGTGCGGCACACGTGGTGCCCGAGGCGTTGCAGTCGCTTGCCGCGGATCGTGGGTCGGTGCGTTCGGCGTTGGTCGAGGTGATCGTTCGCGCCCGGCGATGCCTGGTCGAGCTCGGCGTGCGCGATGAAAGCGCCACGTTGGCCGCTCTCGACAACGTGGACGAATCGGCGTTGGCGGAGTTGCGCCTCGTGCTCGTCGTGACCGACACCTTCCATCCAGCGCAGATCCCGTTTCTGCGACGCCTGGCCGGCCAACCCATGTGCCGCGTCGTGTCGGTAACTCCGGCACCCACCGACACGCCGCTGCTCGGCCAGCTCGCTGCGCTGGGTTGCGGCGACGTGCCAGCGGTGCCTGCCAATTCGGCCCCCGCGGTGGTTTCGTGCCCCGACCCCGACGAGGAGGTTCGCCACGCCGTGCGCCATTGCGCTCGTCTGATCGACAGCGGCGTCCCTGCGGACGACATCGCCATCGTGTGCGGTGCACCGGCCTACCGGCGTCCGGTCCGCGACGAGCTTCAGCGTGCCGGGATCGCCTGGTCGGGCGGTGCGGTCGAGCGGCTCCGCGGCTCGGTTGCAGGCCAGGTTCTGCGACATGTCGTCGACGGAATTGTCGGGGATTGGGATCGACCGAACGTGTTCCGTCTTCTGTCGGTGGCACCCGTTTATCCGCTTGGCGAGTTGGGTGCGCCGAGGCGGGTCGGTCAGTGGACATCGTTGTGCCGCAGGCTCGGCCTGGTGACGGATGCGGACTGGGGCCGAGCCAGTGACGCGCTGGTCGCTGCCAACATGACGCGGCGCCAACGTTGGTCGATCGACAACGTGGACGGCCCGCCCACAGCCAGGGAGACCGCCGACACCGAGGCTCTCGACAGGCTCCTGAAGTTGGTCGAACGGCTGCGTATGCAATCGCAACGGGCACGTCGGGCGACGTCGTGGGAGGGTGCGGTCAAGGCGCTCCATGTCATTCTGGCCGACCACATCGGCGTGGCGACCTGGCGTGAACGGGCCTGGGCCGATGGTCCAGCTTGGCAGCGAAATGCTGCCGACCACGTCGAGCGCATCGTCGCCGGTCTGGCCGAACTCGATCACGACGGAGTCGCCGTTCCATTCACGCCGGCCGCGATGCGACAGGTTCTCGGCACGTTGCTCGACACGCCCGTGCGCCGGCGCGGCGATGCGGCAGGCGCAGTGTCGATCGCCGACATCGGCGGCGCTGTGTGCATCGACGCGGTCCATGTATTCGTCGTCGGGCTGAACGAAGGAGTGTTGCCGGCAACGACCAGCGACGACCTTCTGCTCGGCCGCGATCTCCCGGAAGTCGCAGCCGCGGTCATCGAAGGCCCGCGTGCCGCGGTGTCGCGTGCAGAGCGCGGCTGGAATGCCTTGCTGTACAGCGACGCCTCGGTGACCGCGACGCTGGCGCGATCCGACCTTCGTCGTGGCGGCGAGGTCTATCCATCGCCGTTGCTCGCCGGCATGCAGATCGACCACCACGAGTCTCATGCGGTGGGATTGCTGTCGGGCGATGTGCTGACCACCTCGGAGCGGTTGGCCAGGACCACCGATCCGCACAGTGGCTCGCCCCGCCTCGCCCGCCGGGCCAACGCGTTGCGCGCCCGGCTCGACCCGCGCCAGACCGAGTTCGACGGCCTGGTCGGCCCGCATCCGGCGTTGGCGCCCGCCGCTAAGTCGTGGTCGATCTCGGCTGTCGAGCGCCAGGCCGGGTGCGGGCTCGCCTACTTCGGCCAGTACGTGCTGAGGATCAGCGAGGAGACTGATGCGGCAGCGATCATGTCGATCGAGCCGATGGAGCGTGGCGTCCTGGTGCACGCCGTGTTCGAGCAGGTTGCTGCCGAATGGTTGGCACTCGAGGCCGACCAACGACCAGCGTGGCTGCGCGGTGATCACCTCTCGGAGATGCACCGACGAGCGGCCGAGGTGCTCGACGAGCTGGCCTCCTCCATCGGCATCCAGCACCGCCTCGGTCATGCCAGCGCGTGGGGAGCCGAGCGTGCGCACATCTTGCGGTCGATCGCTGCGACCCTCGACGCCGAGGCGGTCGAAGGGGCGCAGCCGGTCGCGTGCGAGCACTCGTTCTCGGGAGTTCGTGTCGGCGGCGCCTCGTTCATCGGCAAGATCGACCGGATCGATCTGATGCCCGATAGAGGGCTGCGAGTCACCGACTTCAAGACCAGCGCGTCGATCTCGTTGAAGAACGCCCTCGACGACGGGCGCCGGTTGCAACTGCCGCTCTACGCGCGTGCCGCGGATCAGGATCGCGGCCTGCTGACCGGCGGTGACGGCGCAGGTGCTCCAGCTGCGACGGCGCGTTACCTGCATGTGCGCGACGGCAAGGCAATCTCGCGGGAGATGCCGCTCGACGCAGTGTTGATCGGCGAGTTCGAAGCGTACGTGAGGCATTGGCTGGACGAGATCGCCGATGGACGTTTCACACCGAGGCCGCATCCGGTGAACGGTCGGTGCCTGATGTGTTGCGTCGATTCACTCGGTGTCGAGGAGTTGGCGGAACGGGCCCGGCAGTTCGCCGCGCTGGAGGATGAAGCGTGAGCGTTCAGGTGGCCGGCCTCGTGTTGCCGCCCTGGGTCGAGACCGACCCAGGAACGTCGATGGCGGTGTCGGCCGGCGCAGGCAGTGGCAAGACCACCAGCCTGGTGGGGCGCGTCGCCGCGCTGGTCGGAACGCCGGGTGTTCAACTGGATCAGCTGGTGGTGATCACGTTCACCGAGAAAGCGGCGCGCGAGGTGTCGCACCGGCTGCGCCAAGCGCTCGGCAGTTCGGTTCCGCTAGACGAAGCCTTCATCGGCACGATCCACGGGTTCTGCCAATCGTTGCTGCGTCGCTACCCGATCGAGGCCGGGTTGCCTCCGAAGTTCACGACCGCCGACGAACTGACTTCTGGGGCGATGGCCGACGAGCGCGCCGAGCAGGCCGTGCAGACGTTGTACAACATGGCGTTGAAGAAGCCGGCGATCGAGGAAGCCCTGATGGTGATCGCCTCGTTTGCCGCGATGTCGTTCCTGCCCGACCTGGTTCGTGCAATTGACAACGACTGGCTGCGACTTGCCGACGCGCCTAAACAGCAACCGATGTCGATCGCTGTCGCCCAAGCGACGGTCATGCGAAGGCTCGATCAGGTCGCTGCCGACGATCGTTTCGCTTCGGCCACGCCGCGCATGCAGACGAGGGTCCACGAAGCGATCATCGACGCGCGCCAGACACTGGAGTTCGTCGAGTCGATACCGGCGCTGGCCGCCGCAGCGACCGCACTTGCCGAGCGTCATCACGGCTCGAGCGCGGCCTGGGCCCCGTTCGAGGCGGTGATCCGCTTCGCCTGCTACGAGCCGGCGTTGAGCCAACTCATGACGGCGCTGAGCCCGATCGTTGTCGAGGCAGCACGCAGCCGAGTCGGCCGCGGCGAGCTGTCGTTCGACGACCTGCTGGTGCTGTCGCGGCGACTGTTGCAGACCAGGCCCGACGTCCGCGCCGAGATTCGCTCGCGGCACCGCTACCTGTTCGTCGACGAGTTCCAGGACACCGACCAAGTGCAGTTCGACGTCATCACCGAACTCACCTCGCCGGTCGGGGCCGGCCCACCAGCGTCGCTGTTCGCCGTCGGAGACCCGAAGCAGTCGATCTACGGGTTCCGCCATGCCGATGTCGAACTGTTCTCGAGTCTGCTTGCCGCCGATGCGACCAGCCGTCAGTTGACGATCAATCGCCGCACTCGATCCGACGTGTGTGCCTGGATCAACGCGGTGCTCGCCACTCGATTTGCCGACGCACACAATCCAGATGAGGCCGATCAGCAGGTCGCCTACTCACCGCTCGAACCGCAACGCTCGGCCAACAGTGCCGGCGATGGTCCGGGTGTTGTTGTGCTCGGGATGCCCGGCTGGTCGAAGCTCGACCACGACTCGGCGGAGGACACGGCGCGCGCCGAAGCGGCCGACATCGCTGCGCTGGTGCAGCAAGCCGTCGCTGGCGGTGGCTCGTGGCCCAACGGATGGCGGGTCGGTGAGGGCCAGAACGAACGACGGGCGCGCTTCAACGACATCACTGTGCTGATTCGCAGCCGCACCCGTCTGGGGGTGCTGGAGCACACGTTGCGACAGGCCGGTGTTCCATACCGCGTCGAGGGCGGCACGTTGATCTACGGATCGCGCGAGGTGTACGAGTTGCTGCGGGTGCTGCGGGCGGTCGATGACCCGACCAACCAGTTGAAAGTCGTGACCGCGCTGCGCACCTCGATCTTCGGTATCGACGACCGCCAGTTGATGGAGTACCACCTCGGGCCCGACGCCGAGCCGCTGCGATTCCCGAGGGAGTTTCGAGTCTTTTCCAGGGAGCGGGGAATCGTTGGCGACGCCCTGCGGGTCCTCGACCAGTTCGGCCGGCGCAAGCACGAGCGCACGCCCGCGGAGCTGATCGCCGATCTCTACGACAATTGGCGCGGAGTCGCCGCAGCGTTGTACGAAGGCGATCAAGTGGCGCGCGAGACATGGCGCCGGGTGCGGTATGTGATCGACGAAGCACGCGCGTGGAGCGATGCCACCGGCGGGACGCTGGCCGAGTACCTGGCCTGGGTCGATCGCCGAATCGACGATGTCGATCGTGTCGAACTCAGCACCGATGAGGGTGAGGACTCGCTGCGAATCATGACCATTCACGGTGCCAAAGGGCTGGAGTTCCCCATCACGATCGTCGCCGGGCTCGGCGGCGCCGACGCGTCGAATGCGACGACCGGTCTGTATTGGCACGGCGGCAAGCCGTTGGTACGCCTCGGGAGGATGACCAGCGCCGGGCTCGGCGACATGTCCATCGCAGAGCGCGTGCGCTCGCGCGCCGAGGAAGCCCGCTTGCTGTATGTGGCGTTTACTCGCGCCCAGGACCATCTCGTGGTGTCGATGCACCACAAGGCAGGCAACTGCGCCGCCGCACGGCTGAGCGACGCGGTCACGGCCGACGAATCGACGGCGCTGGCAGTTTGCATTGATGCACAGGTGCCCGTCGCCCGTCCGCCGAGTCATGCCCGGCCGACCGGCGTGGCGGATGTGCGACCGGTAGAACCCGACGAGATCGATCGCACCATTGGCCAAGTCCGCCGGATCTGGACCCCCAGTGGGTTGGCGAAGGCGTTCGGCGACGCGTTTGGGCCGACGTCGGATGTGACCCTTGTGCAGGGCTCGCTTTTCGACGACGCGGACGAAGGCGATGACGACACCGTGGCACCCGGCGAGCGATTTGGCGCTGCGGTCGGTCGACGTCAACCCGATAGTGACGACCACGAGGCGACCGACCCAGGCAACCGCAAGGAACCCGGGCCCAACGATCGTCCGAGCCGCCGGGGCGGCCGGTTCGGCACCGCCAAGGGCAGCGCGGTGCATGCCGTGATGCAGCAGGTTGCGCTCCACGATCCGAGCCGCGGGTTGCCGACGCTGGTCGACGTGGCATCCGAGGCGGAAGGTGTGCTCGATCGCCGTCGCGACATCGAGATGATGGTGCAGTCGTTGCTGAAGGGAAACCTTTTTGCGCGGATGCAAGCGTCGAGCAACTGCCGTCGCGAGATGTATGTCGGTGCGCAGTTCGGGGAAGTGACGCTGTGGGGCTATGTCGATGCGGTGTTCGTCAACCCCGACAGCACCTTGACGCTGGTCGATTTCAAGACCGACACGCTGATCACCTCGCCAGCCGAACTTGCTCGCCGATACCAGCCACAGATGTCTGGCTACGTGGCCGCGCTGCAGCAGGCCACCGGCATGCGGGTGAGCGAGGCGTGGCTGTCGGTCGCCCAACCCGACGGCGCTGCTGCGGTCGAGATCCCAGTCGACGTCATCGAGGTGTCGGCATTGCTCGAGCACCTCGCCGCGCCCGTCGCTCAGACGTCGCGCCTGCTCACGTAGTGGGCGAGGGCGATCAGTTCGTCGCGGCTGTGGGGCGTGACCGGGGCAATCTCGATGGCCGCAATCGCCGCGACGGTCAGTGAGGCAATCTGTGTTTCCAGGGCAGCCAGAGCGCCGGTGTCGACGATCACCTGTTGGATGTCGGCGATGTCGTGGTCGACGAGATCCGGTGACCCGACCCGGTCGAGCACGGCGCGTTGCGCGGATGTAGCGGTCTCGACAGCGCGGGCCAGCAGCGGCGTCGGCTTGCCTTCACGTAGATCCCCACCTACTGGCTTGCCGGTGACGGCCTCGTCGCCGAAGGCACCCATCACGTCGTCGCGCATCTGGAACGCGTCGCCCAGTGGCAGCCCATAGGCGCTGAGCGCGG
>JANOCR010000302.1:0-2794 GCA_031412355.1 Ilumatobacteraceae bacterium
CCTCACCACGGTCGCACCGCTCATAGCCCGACCCTCCGCGATGAGGTCGTGGGTGAGACGGCACGCCGAAGGCGTTGCCGGCTCACGCGTGCCGGCTCACGCGGATTTGCGGACCCGGCGTGGCTTCGACTTCGAGTCCGAGCCGACGACCTCGAGCTCGGGACCGCCCGCGGGATGGCGACCGCGCGCCGCCTTGGCTGCTTTGACGCTTGCCTCGAGCGCGGCCATCAGGTCGACGACCTGCGGTGCCGCGGCGGCCGGTGCCGGAGCTTCGAACTCTTCGCCCGCAGCCTTGCGCTCGATCAAGTCGAGCACCTGCTCGCGATAGGCGTCGCGGTACTTCGAAGGATCGAACTCGGCCGACAGCGACTCGACCAACGACTCTGCCATCTTGACTTCCTTGGCGCTGACCTCGATCGACTCGAGCTCGTCGAGCTCGTCGATCGAGTCGACCGACACGACTTCGTCGGCGAACACCATCGTGCTCATCAGCAGGGTGCCCTCCGACGCACGGACCGCGGCGACGTACTGCTTGTTGCGCATCACGAACCGGCCGATGGCCACCTTGCCCGCAGCTTCCATGGCCCGGGCGAGCAGTGCATATGGCTTCGGGGCCTTGTCGGGAGCCAGGATGTAGGGCGAGTCGAAGTAGACGGGATCGATCTCGTCGAGGTCGACGAACTCTTCCAGGTCGATGCTCCTGGTGGCCGACGGGATGAACGGCTCCAGCTCGTCGGGGTCGACGATCACGTATCGCCCCTTGCTGATCTCGTATCCCTTGACGATGTTCTCGTCGGGTACATCCTCGCCGGTCTCGGCCGACACCTTCTTCAGGCGAATCCGGCTGAGCGTGCGCTCGTCGAGTTGGTTGAACGAAACGCTCTTCTTACTGACGGCATGGAACATCTTGATGGGGATGGCTACGAGTCCGAAACTGATCGTCCCGCTCCACACTGGCCTCGGCATGGTGGTAAGTCTGCCCCGAATTTCGTCGTTTAACCAGGCCTGGCTCAACCGGCCAGTACGGCCCGGGCCACGAGGTCGGTTCCGAACGCAGTGAGAATCGCCAAGTACAACAGTCCGGTGGCCGCCATCACCGCCGAGTAGTAGCGCTCGCGGAGTGCCGCCTTGGTGACGAAAACCAACACGATGGTAGTGATCGCGCACGCCGCCCAGAACCAGCCGAGCGTGCCGTTCCATCCATCGTCGACTGCTCCCGTCCACACCGAGGCCATGCCGGTCGGCAGCAGTAGGGCAGCCACCTCGGCGGGCCAGATCCATCCAACGGCCTGTACCAATTCGTTGAGATGCCTGCGCGGAAGGCCCGGCTGCACCAGGTACCAGTGCCCCAGCAGCATTGCATCGGTGACGGAACCGAGGAACGCCGCGCCGGCCAGTGTTCGCAGCAGGGACACCGTGAAGTTGCCGCCTGCGTCGACTGCGGCAGCGACCAGCCCGACAATGCCGACGACCGGCGCGAACAGGTCGACGGCGGGAGGAAACTCGCGACCCGTCAGGCGCTGTTTGCCCTCGCGCTGAATGCCCGTCATCTCGGCCACCCGCTGCGACCGGCGATCGTGTTCGTCGGATTGTCCGGAGACACCGGCGTGACGGTGCACGATCGACACGATCAACGCGAAGAGGGCGGCCGCTGCCACCGCTGCGGCACTGAACTCGCGCACCCAGACCACGCCGAAGCTGGCTCCGATGACCAACGCGCCCACGGCCATCAGCAAATAGATGCTGCGGAGCAGCCAGCCGTAGCCGATGCCGACTTCGCGGCGGCGGGTCGTGAACCACAAGAACGCGAGCCCGCCGACCGACCATTGCAGCAGCACAGTGGCAGCATCGAGGCGGATCACGCCGGGCAGGCTAACGACCCAATCCGGCTAGGAAGATTTTCTTTCCAGTTGCAAAACCTTTTGGTTACCGCAACGTGTCATCAACGTACAATCGAACTCAGTGGACGGTCTCGTGAGGGAGTGTTCACTAACGAAGTCTCTCCGGTGGTGCCGGTTCCCACTTCGCCGATAAGCACCCGTCCCGCGTATCGACGAAGCTCCGCCCGCCGCGTGATGCCAGCGCTGCCGGAGAGCTCCAATACGAACCCTCATGGCCACCCGTCCCGGCCGTGGGGGTTCGTCGTTCTCCGCACCATTTCGCACCATTCCGAACCGTGTCCGCGTCCCCATGCCCTACATTCGTGCAGATGCGACGCAAAGCGGCGGCCCTGTCGACCCGGACCCTTTCGATTCTGCTCGGCCTGATCCTGCTAGGAGGGTGTTTCACCGGCGAGCGCCCGTCGTTCACCACCGAGCCATTTGCGCCGCAATCGTCGTCGGGTGACCCGTCGATCGACCAGGTTCTCCAACAGCTCGACGCAACCAACGAAGGCCCCTACACCGCCGACTACTCGGTGCTGACCAAGTTCGGAAACACCACTCGCCCGGCCAGCGTGTCGGTCGCCTCCGATCGCCGGTCGGTCACCGTCGGTACTATTCGGTTCGTCACCTCGGGCGGGTCATCGGAGACTTGCACCGTCGGCACGGCCGACCCCTGCAGCGCCACCATCGACCCGGCGCGCATCAGCGACACGCAGATCACTCCCGACTTCTACGCTGCCGATGCCGCCAAGCGCCTGCGCCGGAGCGCCGTCGCCCGCATCGGCCCGCCGGTGCTGCACGCCGAGCAGATCGGCGGGCAGACGGCGACCTGCGTCGACGTACCCGTGCCGGGCGGAACCTCGGTGTACTGCACGCTGCCCAACGGCCCGCTGGCCCGGCTCGACGACGGT
>JANOCR010000303.1:0-20256 GCA_031412355.1 Ilumatobacteraceae bacterium
ACCAGCAGTACGTACCCAGGGGCAGGAATGAAGGCCTTGCGAAATTGGCGCCCCTCGTCGCTGCGCACGGGGAGGTTGTGCAGGTTTGGCTGGTCACTGCTGAGCCGGCCAGTGCGCGCCACGGTCTGGTTGAACGTCGCGTGAATACGACCGTCAGGTGCGACCTCGGCCATCAGTCCAGTGCCGTATGTTCCCCGGAGCTTTTCCATCTCGCGGTACTGCATCAGCGGATCGATGAACTCTGGCCACTCGTCGCGCAATCTCCCCAACGTCGCGGCGTCGGTGGAATAGCCGGTCTTCGTCTTCTTCTGCGGCGCCAATTGCTTCTCGGTGTAAAGCAGCTCGCGCAGCTGCACCGGAGAATTGAAGTTGAACGGGCGGCCGACAACACGCTGCAGCTCGGCGGCCAGGCGTTCGCTCTCGGACGTGAGATGCTCGTTCAGACGTCGCAACTCGACCATGTCGACGGCGATCCCAACGTGTTCCATCTCGGCGAGCACACCGACCAGTGGATTCTCGATGGTCTCGTACAGCTCGGCCATGCCCTGCTTCTCGAGTGCCGCCTGCAGCGCCGCCCCCAAATGAGCGACGGCCAGCGCGCCGCGACCGGCTACACGACGATCGTCGTCGCCTTCCTCGGCGAAGTCGAGCTGACCAGACGACGCTGCATCGGTCGCGGGCAGTTGGTACGGGGTGTAGCGCTGCAACAGATCAGCCAACGCGTAGCGAACATCGGCCGGATCGATCAGGTAGGCAGCGATGGCGACGTCCATCTGCAGGCCGGTGATCGGCACGTCGTGACCCAACGACCAACGCATCAGGGCCTTGGCGTTGTGGCCGCGCAGCGCGCGGTGCGCAGCGAGGGCATGCAACACATCGCGATGCGCCAACACAGCTTCGGGGATCCACGCCACCTCGCACGAATCGCGACCGGTCACGACGGCCAAGCCGATGAGGTCGCTGCGCCCGGGGTCAGCGGACCACGCTGCAACGACGTCGAGCACAGGCAATCCACCGATCAGCGCAACCGCTGCTGCAGGGTCGACCACGTCGGTGATCTCCGCCTCCAACACTTGCGCCTCGGCCGACGATTGCTGCGTCCCGGGCGTGCCCAGCGCCTCGAACAGCCGGTCCGTGAGGGCACGAAACTCCAGAAAGTCGAACAGTTTGCGAGCCGCCTCGACATCGGGCTCGATGGTCAACGCGCCAAGATCGACCTCGATCGGCGCATCACGGCGGAGGATCATGAGCTCGGCATTGCTGCGCACTCGCTGCTCGTGCTCTGCAAGTGAGGCTCGCAGCTTCGGCGTCTGAGCTTCGACGTTGGCGAAGATCCCATCCAGGCCGCCGTAAGTGTTGATCAGCTTCGCCGCGGTCTTCTCCCCCACACCCGGCACGCCGTCGAGATTGTCGCTGGGATCACCACGCAGAGCCGCGTATTGCGTGTATTGGGCCGGCGTCACTCCGGTCTTCTCCTTGATCCCGGCCTCGTCGTACAGCGCGTAGTCGCTGACGCCGCGTCGGTTGTACAGCACCTTCACGCCCGGGTCATCGACGAGTTGGTAGCTGTCGCGGTCGCCAGTGACGATGATCACCTCGTGGCCTTCTGCTTTGGCGTGTTCGGCGACGGTGGCCAAGATGTCGTCGGCTTCCCAGCCCGCCAGTTCGACGACGTGCACATGCAACGCGTCGAGCACCTCGCGCACCAAACCCATCTGCTGTCGCAAGATGTCGGGGGCGGCTTCGCGTTGGGCCTTGTACAACGGATTGGCATCGTGACGGAACGTCTTTTCGGGCCGATCGAACGCGACCATCACGCCGTCGGGGTGTTGATCCTTCAGCAGGTAGGCGAACATCGACGTGAAGCCGAACACCGCATTGGTCACCTGGCCCGATGCTGTGGCCATGTCTGTGGGCAGGGCGTAGAAGGCGCGGTACGTGAGCGAGTTGCCATCGAGCAAGAGCAGCTTCACGGGCGCAGCGTGCCGGCCAGCACCCGCTCGGCAACCTCACGCATGCGTGATCGCTCGCTCATCGCCGTGCGTTGAATGAACGTGAACGCCTCGCCTTCGCGCATGCCGAATTCGTCGATCAACACCCCTTTGGCACGGTCGATGATCTTGCGCGATTCCAGCTGTTCGCCGAGTGAGTCAACCTCGCCGGTGAGGTGTTGCATCTCACGGAAGCGACCGATCGCGACCTCGATGGCCGGAATCAGATCGCTCTTCTGGTACGGCTTGACGAGGTACGCCAACGCGCCGGCGTCGCGTGCCTCTTCGATCACTTCGCGCTGGCTGAACGCGGTCAGCATCAGTACCCCACAGATCCGCTCGCCGCTGATCACCCGCGCTGCCTCGAGGCCGTCCATCCCCGGCATCTTGATGTCGAGGATGGCCAGGTCAGGGCGCAGATCGCGAACGAGGGTGACCGCATCGTCGCCTCGGCCGGTCTCGCCTACGACGTCGTAGCCCTCTTCCTCGAGGGTCTCACGCAGGTCGAGCCGGATGATGGCCTCATCCTCGGCGATCACAACACGAATCGTCACTGGCAGCGGTCCTTTCGAATCGGCACGTGGTCAACAGCAGTCAGAGTAGGCGAAGTTCAGTCGAACCGCATTCCCTCAGCTCCAAAGGTTGAAGTGGCAAGCGACGCGGTGCCCGTCGGCGATATCCACCAGTGGCGGTTCGACTTCGGCACACACCGACGCGGCACGCCAGCAGCGCGTTCGGAACCGACAGCCACTGGGAGGGTTGGTCGGCGTGGGTGGATCACCGGCCAGCACGATGCGAACCCGATCACGCTCGATCAGTGGATCGGGGATTGGTGCCGCCGACAAGAGGGCCTTCGTGTACGGATGAGCCGGCCTGCTGTACAGCTCCGAGGAAGGAGCCAGTTCGACGACCTTACCGAGGTACATCACCGCAACCCGGTGGCTGACATGACGAACCACCGACAGGTCATGGGCGATGAACAAATAGGCCAATCCCAGCTCGTCGCGGAGGCCTCGGAGCAAGCGGATGATCTCTGCTTGGATGCTGACGTCCAGAGCCGAGACTGGCTCATCGAGCACGACAAGATCTGGTGACAGCGCGAGGGCCCGGGCGATGCCGACCCGTTGCCTCTGACCGCCGGAGAACTGGTGTGGATACCGGTCGGCCGCATCAGCCCCCAGTTGCACCTGCTCGAACAGTTCGGCCACGCGTTCGCGCTGTTCCGTCGCGGTGGCGCCGTGCACCAGCAGAGGCTCAGCCACGATCTCACCGACCGTCATCCTCGGGTTGAGCGACGTGTATGGATCCTGAAACACCATCTGAAATCGCCGGCGGGCATCTCGAAGTCGGCGGGATGACAGCTCGGTGAGCTCGACGCCATCGAATCGAATCGACCCGCTGCTCGGCTCGATCAAGCGCAGCACGCAGCGAGCAGTTGTGCTCTTGCCGCAACCGGACTCGCCCACCAATGCCAACGCCTCGCCGGCGCTGATGTCGAACGAAACACCCGACACGGCGTGCACCGTGGCAGCCTCAGTTCGCCACGACGTGCGGGGCAGCACGAATTCCTTCACCAGATCGCGGACCTGCACGAGCGGACCGTTGGTGGAATCGGCCATCTCAGAGTCGCCAACCTCGGAGTACAGGGTCACCGTGCGACCTCCGGCGTTCTGTCAGTCAGCGGTAAGACGCCGCACGCCACGAGCGAGTCGTTGACCGGCTGCAGCATCGGCTCCCTATCGGAGCATGCTGCGACCGCGTACTGACAGCGCGGAGCGAACGCACATCCGACGGGCGCCTCGTACAGCCGCGGCGGGATTCCACCGATGGGTTTCAGCTCCCGGTCAGGACGGTCGAGACGTGGAAGCGAGGCAAGCAGGCCAGCCGTGTATGGGTGCTGGGTGCGGTGGAAGATGTCGACGACCGGGCCAGATTCGGCGATACGGCCGGCGTACATGACGTGGACGCTGTCGGCAAGACCGGCGACAACTCCGAGATCATGTGTGATCAGCACAATCGTCAACTCGCGTGATCTGCGCAGCGATCGGAGCAGATCGAGGATCTGCGCCTGCACCGTGACGTCGAGAGCAGTGGTCGGTTCGTCGGCGATCAAGATGTCGGGGTCGTTGGCTAGCGCCATGGCAATCATCACGCGCTGTCGCATGCCGCCCGAGAGCTCGTGGGGATACGACCGGGCGTGCCTGGTGGCCTCGGGAAACGACACCATTTCCAACAGTTCGATCGCCTTCGACTCAGCCCGGCGTGGGCTCACCTGCTGGTGAGTGATGACCGCCTCGGCGATCTGGCGACGGATGTCGAGGACCGGATTGAGCGATGTCATCGGATCCTGGAAGATCATCCCGATTCGCCCGCCGCGGATTGACCTCAGGACGGACGGCGATGCCCGCAACAACTCGACTCCATCGAAGCGCACCGAGCCCGTTGCTGCAGCATTTACGTCCAGCAGACCGAGGGCAGCCAACATCGAAGCGCTCTTGCCCGAGCCTGACTCGCCGACGACTGCCGCGACCTCGCCACGATGAACGGTGAGGTCAAGCCCACGTACGGCGTGCACATGCCCGCCGCGGACTGCAAACCGGACATCCAGGTCGCGGATCTCGAGCAACGGCTGCGTCGAAGCCTCGATCATCGCTTCGCCCGCACGTCTAGCGCATCGCGTAGGCCGTCGCCCAGGAAGTTGAAGGCCATCGCAACTGTGAGGATGGCGATGCCGGGCGCCACGGCGATCCACCACTGGTAGAAGAACTGCGCACCGTCGGTGATCATCGCTCCCCACTCCGGTGAGGGTGGCTTGGCCCCGAGACCGAGGAAGCTCAGCGTGGCTGTGAGGATGACCACCTGCCCGAGGTCGAGCGTTGCGTTGATCAGGGCCGGCGTGAACGACAACGGCAGTACATGCTTGTGCAGTACTCGCCAACGCGTTGCACCGATCGACATCGCAGCCTGGATGTGATCTCGATGCTTGACCGCCATGACCTGACCTCGAATGAGACGGGCGTAGATCGGCCACCACACGATCACCATGGCGAAGAAGGCGTTGCGCAGACCTGGGCCCAAGGCAGCGGCGACTGCCATGGCTAGGAAGATAGGAGGAAAGGCAAATGTCACGTCGACGAGGCGCATGACGAGGCTGTCGACCTTTCCGCCCATGAATCCCGCGGCCGCACCAAGCACCGTGCCAATCGTCACCGCCGTGACGATGACTGCGAGTGAGACCGGCAGTGTTTGTCGTGCCCCGTAGAGCGTGCGAGTGAAGACGTCGCGACTGAGCGCGTCAGTGCCCAGCCAGTGGTCCCAACTCGGAGGTTGCAGCCGCTTGCCGACCGCCTCCAGCGGCGAGTACGGCGCCCACCACTGCACGGTGAAAACGACAATCAGCCAGACGACTGCAACGATCATCCCCCCGATCACCGTGACCCGCCTCCACGGTGACTTCCACGTCGAACGCGGGCCTGCGTCGGCATAGATACGCGACTCCGCCGACAGCAGACTCACGCCAACCTGAGCTTCGGATCGGCCACCGCGTACAGCACGTCAGTGGTGAGGTTGGCGAGCAGGAACGCCAGACCGGCGAACAGTGACACGCCGTTGACCGCTGGGAAGTCGAGAGTATTGGCCGCCTGCACGGCATACGAGCCGATACCGTTCCATTGAAAGATCGTCTCGGTCAGGACTGAGGCTGTCAGCAACTGGGCGAACGAAAAGCCGAGGATCGTCAACGTGGGGAGCCAGGCGTTGCGTAGTACGTGACGACGCATCACCAGTCGCTCGGCGAGGCCCTTCGCCCGTGCGGTGCGCACGTAGTCGGCGTTGATCTCGTCGAGCATCGCAGCGCGAACCAGCCGTGACAGCTGTCCCATGTATGCCCAACCAAGTACGAAGCACGGCAACACCAGTCGCCACAGACATTGCCGGAAGAGGGTGAAGTTGCCGTCGAGCAACGAGTCGATCGTGTAGAACCCGGTGACCTGATCTGGCGGCTTGGTCCGCGGCGGCAGCCGTCCGGGACCCGGGAACCATCCGAGTCGGGCATACAACACGAAGAGAAAGACGAGACCGATCCAGAACACCGGCAGCGACGACCCCAGTAGAGCGAACCCGCGGCTGATGTGATCAGCCGGTCTGTCTTTCTTGCTGGCCGCGTACGCCCCCAGAGCTACACCACCCACACCCCCGACCAGAAGTGCCCCGGCCGCGAGTTCGAGCGTCGCCGGGAGGCGGTCGAGGAGATCGCTTGTGACCGGTTGACGCGTGCGGAACGAGGTCCCGAGGTCACCCGTGAGGAGGTTCTTGATGTAGATGAAGTACTGCTCGGGAAGCGACCCGTTGAGACCCCACCGGGCCTTCGCTGCTGCGACGACCTTCTCGTTGTTCAGTGCGCGTTCACCGACGATCGACGTCAAGGGATTGGCCGGGATGAGCCTCGAGATGCAGAAGGCGATCGTGACGATCCCGAGCAGCAGCAGGGGCATGACCGCGAGCCGACGAAGAATGAATCGCCTCACGGCTGAAGACTGCCAGGCTTCCTGGTCAGCCTGCGAGACCGAGCAAACCGAGGTCGAGGTTGCAGCAGGCGCTGTAGTGCATGCCGGTGATGTCTGACGCCGTCGCCAGCACCAGCTGCGGGTTGACGATCGGCACGATGATTGCATCGTCGATCATCTGCTGGCCGAGGTCGGTGTAGGCCTTCGTCCTGGCATCGCCCGACGATGCCAACGCTGTGGCCAGCAACTCGGACTCCCTGGGGTTGTCGAGTGGCGTGCCGGCTTCGCCGCCGCCCGCTCGTACAGCCCACGACGACCCAGGAATCTCGCCGAAGTACTGGATGTACTGGCTCGGATCAGTGTGGTCGGGCGCAAAGTAGACGGCAGTGACCGGAATGCCCTTGGCGTTGATGCGGTCCGCCCATTCGGGGAACTGCACCGGAGTCAGCTGGAGGTTGATGTTCACCTTGACGAGGTCCTGCTGGATCTTCTGCATCATGAGACTGAAGTCGACTCCGTAGACGTTGGCCTCTGGGTAGGTGGCGTCGAGATCGAAGCCATCAGCGAGCCCGGCGTCGCTGAGCATCTGCTTCGCCCCCTCGAGGTCGTAGCTCGGCAGCTCCAGGTCGGCGCTGCCCACGAACCCGTTGGGAATGGGTGACGCCTGCTTCTTGCCCTTTCCGGCAACCAACGACTCGATCGCTCCGTCGTAATCGATGGCCTTGACGATGGCTTTGCGAACGTTGACATCTAGGAGGTTCTCGGCTCCCTCAGCACCGGGGCTCAAGGCGATGTACACGTAGTTAAACGAGTCGACGACAGACGTGCTGACGTTCGAGTCGCCATCCAGCTGGCTGACAGAGTCGAGCGAGATCTGCATGGCGATGTCGGCATCGCCGGCCTGCAACTGCTGCAGCTGCGACGAGGAGTCCTTGACCTGGGAGATGGTCACCCGTGGGAAGACTGGCTTGTTGGGGCCCCAGTAGCTGTCGTTCCGAGCAAGAATCAGAGACTCGCCTTGCGTGTAGGACTCCAGCGTGTAGGGCCCGCTGCCGGCGGAGTTGGCGAGGAACCATTCCTCCGCCTTGTCGGCGGTCTCGGCATCGGCTGCTGCGCTGGCACCCTGCTCCGCGGCCACGTCGCTGTTGATCACTCCGAGGTAGCTCGCCGCGGCGATCGGCAGGAACGCCGAGTTCGGGGCTTCGAAGGTGGCGACGACAGTCCCGGCGTCGGGAGCCTCGAGACTCTTCAGACCCGACATCAGGTAGGAGGCAGGCGCGTTGAGGTTGGCGAGCCGCTCCCATGACCACTTCACGTCTGCGGCCTCCACCGCCGATCCATCGGCGAACGTGGCCGCCGGGTCGAGCTTGAACGTGAACACTGTGTTGTCGGCATTCCCCTCCCAACTGGTTGCAAGGCGCGGCAGGATCTTGTTGGGGTCGGCGGGATCGACCGTGATCAACGTCTCGTAGACAGCGGTGTTGAAGATCTGGCACGTGTCGCAATAGCTGCGACTGACGTCGAGCGAGTTGACGTCCATGTCGCGAGCAATGACCAACTCGCGGCCGTCGGTCGCCGGCGCGGGCGCTGCCGTGCCCGCACTCGTGCCGGCGTTCGTGTCCGAAGTCGGCTCGCTGCCGGCGGGAGCCGCAGTTGCCGAAGTGTCGTTGCTATCGCTTCCACATGATGCAGCCGTGATCGTCGCAACCAAGGCGACAGAGACGATCCTCGTCCACTTCCGAGCTTCAATGTGTCGATGCAATGTCGGACCCCCTGTTTTGTCGCGGTGACGGCCGCGTCCCCAATGCTCGTCGCGGCATCCGATACCCCAGGTGAAGATGTGCGGCGAGTTTCGTGGCAGAATAACCCGAATCCTTCTCGGGTTCAATGCCGAAAGTGTCCAAGGGAGGCGACGATCAACGCTCAATCCATGCTGGCGTTTCCAGAACGGTCACAAACTCGCCCACGTCGCCTCCCTTTGCAAGCCCGCAGTCAGCGACGGGTCGCGCATGTGCTCGACACGGCGGCACTGCTGATCGATCGCGTCGGGCCAGAGGCGATCACAACGGGGATGATCGCGAAGGCCGCTGGCGTCTCGATCGGATGGTTGTACGACTTCTTCCCAAACCGCGAATCGATCTTCGACGCCATTGTCGCCAGAAGCCTCGACAAGGTCACCCCGGTCGCCGAGGCCGTCCACGACGCCAGGCCGGCCGACGACTGGCAGGAGGTGCTGCACGCTGTAGTTCAGGCGCTGTTCGTCTTCTATCAGATGGAGCCGGGCTTTCGCGTCCTGTGGTTCTCGAGGTTCCAGAGTGCGGCGATGATCGAGGTCAACCGCGAGCACGACTTGGCCGGCGCCATCGGTGCGTATGAACGACTGAGCCGACACGGCCTCCTCCTGGTCGGCGTCAACCCTGAGCGCGTGCTGCAGCTAGTGATCGGCATCATCGACAAAGGGCTCGATCTCGCCTTTCGCGTCGACCCCGACGGCGAACGTGAAATCGTCGACGAGACGGTGACAGCGGCCGTCGCCTATCTCGAACGGTACGCCGTGAAGTGAACGCTCTGGCCATTGATCTCGGCAGCACAGCGTGCAAGGCGTCGGTGATCGCCCTCGATGGGCAAGTCCTGGGCTCGGGCCTGACGCGCGTCTCGACAAGGTTCGGAGAGGGCGGACTCGCCGAGCAAGACCCGGAGGTGATCTGGACCTCGACGTTGTCGGCCTGCCAGCAGGCGCTCGCGGCGTCCGGTGCCGTGGCAACGAACGGCGTCCGTTCGATCTGCGTCACGAGCCAGTGGTCGTCGATCGTTCCCGTCGACCGCGGTGGCCTCCCGGTTGCCCCCCTCCACATGTGGTTCGACCGCCGCGGCGAACCCTTCACGGCTGCGCTCACCTCTGGCCCTGATGGTGACTTCGTCAGGGCGCGATGGGCCGACATCCACGGCTTTGGCCCCAGTACATCGTTGTCCCACATCCTGTGGTTCCAGCGCCAAGGCGACGTCCACCGGCGCACCGTTGCGTACCTGGAACCCATGGACTATCTGAATGCCCGGTTCACAGGGAGGATCGCGGCAACGGCAAATTCGGCCATGCCGCTCGCGCTCACCGACAACCGCAACCTCGGAGCGACAGCGTGGTCCGATGAGCTCGTAGATCGTGCCGGCGTCGATCGGCGGCGCCTTCCGGAGCTGACCCGAGCGCTGATGGTCCTGGCGACCATCCGTCAGGACGTCGCTGCCGACCTGGGTTTGCGCGGCGATGTCGAAGTGGTGACGGCATCCAACGACAGCATCGCGGCCGCATTCGGTTCAGGTGCGCTCGGACCCGGACAAGCGACGATCATGATGGGCACGACCGGCGTCCTGACCGTGCACCACCCCGTGCGACATGTCGACAGTGCAAAGTTCATCGTGACGATGCCCAGCTCCCTCGAGGATCGCTACTACGTCGTCGCCGAGGCCGGCCTCGGCGGTCGGTTGGTCGAAGCGGCTCTGAACGAGGTGACAGGGTGCGAGAACGTCGACGGCCCTTCTGATGCGATCTTCGAGCAGGCACTGCAACTTGCCGGCAAGTCGCCGCCCGGATCCCGCGGTCTCATGTTCCTCCCCTGGTTGTTCGGCGCGATGGCTCCGGCGCCCGATGCGCGACACCGCGGCGCGTTCGTCGGCATTTCTCTCAGCACCGCTCGAGCAGATCTCGCACGCGCGATGCTCGAGGGCGTCTCGATGCAGATGCGTTGGTTGGCCGACGAGGTGGAGAGTGCACTCGGCGTACCTTTCGACAAGATGCGCTTCGTCGGCGGTGCGGCGCTATCCGATGTGTGGGCCACGATCCTGGCCGACGTGGTCGGCCGTCCGATCGAACAGCTCGACAACCCGCGTCATGCCAATGCACGCGGCGCCGGTCTGATGGCGTTCGTCTCGACAGGACAGTTGAGCATCGGCGACCTCGACCGGCTGGTACCGGTACACGCACGGTACGAGCCCGACCCATCCACACGTTCGCTGTGGGCCGAACGGTTGGGAGTATTCCGCGACCTGCACGCTGCTCTCGCCGAACCCGTCTCTCGCCTCCATTCATGAAACCAGCCAGAGGAAGCCCATGACCTTGTATCCATATGCCGATCGATATCCAGTGATGCGAGGCCTGCCATCGGAGGGTCGCGACCGGGCAGTGATCCTGCAAGAGCTTCGAGAGATGGCGGAGCTCGAAGACGCCAAATGGGAAACCGGCAAGGCATCGGGCTCGTTCTATTGCGGCGACCACGACCACTACGAGTTCATGGGCGAGGCGTACTCGATGTACAGCCACATGAACGCGATGCAGCGCGACGTCTGCCCCAGCGCGACTCGGTTCGAAGGTGAGATCATCGCGATGGGTCTCGACCTGATGCACGCCTCATCGGCGAGCGATGCAGACCCATGCGGGATGCTGACCAGCGGCGGCAGCGGAAGCATCCTCCATGCGATGCTTGCCTACCGCGAGCAGGCCACCCGCAACGGCATCGACAAGCCCAACGTCGTGAAGCCCGAGACCGCGCACCCTGCGTTCGACAAGGCGTGCCACCTTCTGGGGATCGAAATGCGGCGAGCGCCGATCCACGCCGACACCGCCCAAGTGAACCTCGACGCGATGTCCTCGATGATCGACTCGAACACTGCAGCGATCGTCGGGTCTGCGTGCAACTACGGCTATGGAACGATCGATCCAATCGACGCGCTGTCTACGCTTGCACTGCAGCATGGTGTGAGTCTGCATGTCGATGGATGCCTCGGCGGATTTCTGTTGCCGTTCGGCGAGATGCTTGGCTTCGACATCCCCGTCTTCGACTTCCGTCTCCCTGGCGTCACGACCATCTCCGCCGACACGCACAAGTATGGCTACAGCGTGAAGGGCACGTCGATCTTGATGTTCCGCAGCAAGGAGCTTCGCAATGGTCAGTACTTCTTCATGACCGACTGGTCGGGTGGCAAGTACGCATCGCCGGGCATCGAGGGTTCGCGATCGAGTGGATTGCTGGCCGCCACATGGGCATCGATGGTAACCCTGGGGCGTCAGGGTTACATGACCTACGCCAAGAAGATCTTCGACACAGCCTTTGCGATGCAGGAGGTCGTGGAGGCCCAACGCGAGCTACGGGTCATCGGCAAGCCGTCGTTCTGCTTCTCGTTCACTTCCGACGAGTTCGACATCTACCACGTCAACGATGCGATGCGTCAGCGGGGGTGGCGGCTCAACGGTCAGCAATACCCCAACGCCGTACACATGGCGGTGACCCGTCCGCAGACGCAAGAGGGTGTCCTCCAAGCCTGGGCCGACGACATCCCCGAGGCCGTCGCGTACGCGAACGAGCACCGTGATGAACGCGCCCAGAGCTCGTCGGTCTACGGCGATGCATTGACGCCAACCGCGGAGATCACCGCCAAGATCAACTCGGCCGTGACGTCGGCGCTCGACGCGTACCAATCGGTACCGCCACAAACCTGATCGCGGCCTGCCACACGATCAAAGCAGGCGAAGTTCATCGAGTAACTCGTCCTGACGAGCTTCGAGGGTACCGATCTCGGCGACAACGTGACGGCGATGGTCTGCCATCGCCTCAGAGTGCCCGGTCGCCTCGCGGTGTTCCAGCGCCGCCGCAGGGTTGTCGGCTACGAGCGCCCGCACACTCTTGTCCTCTGCGTCATCGACGAGATGGGCGAGTTGCTCGTCGATCACTGCCAGTTCGTCGCGGAGGTTGCGTAGACGACCGCCGACCTTGCGCAATCTTCGCTCCACCGATCGCTTGCCCATCACCGCAAGTGTACGGACGGGATTTCAGGGCACCCGCCGACATTCATGGGTGAGCGCGTATCCAACATCGCCGACGTGGGTCTGGATTCCCACCGCCGTGGTTGGGCGCGATTCAGGTACAGCCAGTACAGCCAGTACCCAAATCGAACCCGATGAGCCTGGTCGGGTGCGATGTGAGAACCACCAGTGCAGAGAACCACCGGTGCAGATCTCGCGCCCGACCGGGTCCCTCAGCGGGCCGGCGGCGCACGACCGGTGCTGCTTAGGTGCCCGAGGTGGGACTCGAACCCACACGCCCTTTCGGACAACGGATTTTGAGTCCGTCGCGTCTGCCATTCCGCCACTCGGGCGAGTGACGCCGAGATCGTATCGGCCGAAGTGATGCAGTTCACGCCCGTTACTGGCTGGTAGCAAATCGGTGTTGCCGGAAACGGTCTAACGTGTACGAATCATGCTTGCCTTCACGTTCCCTGGCCAGGGTTCACAACGACCTGGTATGGGCAGGCCATGGGTCGAGCACGAAAGTTGGGAGCTGGTCGACGAGGCCTCCGAAGTCGCCGAACGCGACGTCGGCTATCTGCTGCTCGACGCCGACGCCGAAGAACTGCGCGACACCCGCCACGCCCAACTCACCACTTTCGTCTCCAGCCTGATGGTGCTCGATGCAGCCGAACGACTGGGCCTCGAGCCCAGCTTTTGCGCCGGTCACAGTCTCGGCGAGTACACGGCTCTGACGGCTACGGGTGCCTTGGGATTCGACGAAGGCGTGCGGCTGGTGGTCGAGCGAGCCGATGCCATGCACCAGGCAGGCATCGAGAACCCCGGCACCATGGCCGCAGTTCTGGGACTCGACGACGACCAGGTCGAGGTGGCCTGTCGACGCGCGGACAGCGACGTGTGGGTCGCCAACTTCAACGCCCCGGGCCAGGTCGTGATCGCCGGGTCGGTCGAGGGGGTCGCCGCCGCAGGCATCGTGGCCAAGGAACTGGGCGCCAAGAAGGTCATGTCTTTGCCCGTCTCCGGCGCGTTCCACACGCAATTCATGACGGCCGCCCGCGACCGGTTACGCAAGGCCATCGCCGAAGCCAACCCACGCGACACCGAAGTGCCCGTGATCTCCAACGTCGACGCCCTTGCCCACAACACCGGGGCCGAATGGTCAAGCCTGTTGTCGGCACAGCTCAGCAGCCCGGTGCGGTGGAAGCACTGCTTGCTGACCCTCGAAGAGCACGGCGTCACCGAGTTCGTCGAGCTCGGCCCGGGTGGCGTCTTGACCGGCATGGCGAAACGCACCGTCGACTCCGCACGAACGATCGCCGTCTCGACGCCCGAGGATCTCGAGAAGTTGCTCGAGTGGGTCAACGCCGGTTCACCACGCGGCGGCACACAGCTCGAGGGCGAGCACCTCTTCGCTCACGAGCGCCTCGTCGTCAGCCCCGCCGCCGGGCTGTTCACCCCGATCCTCGGGTTGGCCGACGGTAGCCAACTCACCGTCGGCGACGTGCTAGGTCACGTCGGCGACGCCGAAGTGCGGTCGCCGTTCGCCGGTGTGCTGCAGAGTTACATCGCCGTCGACGGCGAACGAGTCACAATGAGACAACCCATCGCATGGTTGAGGACGGCCTGATATGCCAGCACTACCTTCCGGAGTCCGTGGTGCAGTGATCACGGGGTGGGGCACAGCCCTTGGCCCCAAGACACTCACGAACAAAGATCTGGAGCAGATGGTCGAGACGTCAGACGAGTGGATCGTCGAACGCACCGGCATACGAGAGCGACCTGTCGGCGGTACCACGGTCGGCATGTCGACCGAGTCGGGGCGTGCCGCGCTCGACATGTCGGGCGTCGATCTCAGCGAGATCGACGCACTCGTGCTGGCGACCACAACCCCCGACACGCAATGGGGCACGGCTGCAACGGTGCAGAACGAGTTGGGTCTGCGCTGCGGTGCCTTCGACGTCAACGCCGCGTGCTCCGGCTTCGTCTACGGACTGGTCACGGCGCACGGCATGATCGCGATGGGTGCGCGCAAGGTGTTGTTGATCGGCACCGACTCGTTGTCGAGAATCACCGACTGGGAGGACCGCAACACTGCGGTTCTGTTCGGTGACGGGTCCGGCGCTGTGGTGCTCGAAGCTGTCGAAGGGCCCGGCCAGCTGCTGGCATGGGATCTCGACGCCGATGGCTCGTTGGGCAGGTTGCTGTGGGCCGAAGTCGGCGGCTTCATCCATATGGAAGGCAAAGAGGTCTTCCGCCGCGCCGTACGCATCATGGTCGACTCGGCGACGAAGTCGATGAATCACGCCGGGATCACCGCCGACGACGTCGCCCTGGTGGTCCCCCACCAGGCAAACGTGCGCATCATCCAGGCCGCATGCGATCGACTGGGCATCGAGGCCGAGCGTGCGGTCACAGTGCTCGATCGCACCGGCAATACCTCGTCGGCGTCGGTTCCGCTGGCGCTGGCCGACGCGCTCGACACGGGCCGCGTGAAAGAAGGCGACCTGCTGTTGCTGGTCGGCTTCGGAGGTGGGATGACTGCCGCCAGCGCGGTGTTGCGCTGGGGCGGCGGGGCGCCCGCCGGTGGGCCTGCGTGAGCAGAGTTGTCCTGATTACAGGCGGATCACGAGGCATCGGGTTGGCCTGCGCGCAGCGGTTCGCGGCCCTCGGCGATCGAGTCGCGGTCACCTACAACTCGTCGCCCCCGCCGGACGGCCTGTTCGCCGTGGCCTGCGACGTGACATCTTCCGAGTCGGTCGAAGCAGCCTTCAAGGCCGTGGAAGACCAGTTCGGGCCCGTCGAGGTCTTGGTGTCGAACGCCGGCATCACCAAAGACGGCTTGCTGTTGCGCATGAGCGAGACCGATTTCGGATCCGTGATCGATGCCAACCTGACCGCTGCCTATCGAGTCGCCAAGCGCGCCACGCAGGGCATGCTTCGGGCGCGCGCCGGGCGAATCATCTTCATGTCGTCGGTGGTTGCACTGCTGGGCTCGGCAGGTCAGGCCAACTACGCAGCCTCGAAGGCGGGGCTCGTTGGTTTGGCCCGCTCGTTGGCGCGCGAACTGGGATCGCGCAGCATCACCGTCAACGTCGTGGCTCCCGGCCCGGTCGAGACCGACATGACTGCAGCTCTCGGCGACAAACGGCTGGCCGAACTCACCGCTGCCGTCCCCCTGGCGCGCATGGCGTCGGCCGAGGAAATCGCTGGCGTCGTGGCCTTCCTGGCGTCATCCGATGCTGCCTACATCACCGGTGCAGTCATACCGGTGGATGGCGGCCTGGGTATGGGCCACTGATCTGTCGGTAACATCGACCGTTATCACGAACACAAGGAGATAGTCGTGGATCAAGCAATGTTCGCCCGCTTCCAAAAATGTGCCGTCGAGGTGCTGTCGGTTTCGGAAGACAAAGTGGTACCTGAAGCAAAGTTCGGCGACGATCTCGATGCCGACAGTCTTGATCTCGTCGAACTGGTCATGGCGTTGGAGGAGGAGTTCGGCGTCGAGGTGCCAGAGGAGGATCTCGAAGGCATCGAAACTGTCGGCCAAGCCTACGACCTGGTCGTCGGCAAGCTGTGATGAGGGTTTTGGGATGAAGGGTGCCGGACGGCGCGTCGCCATCACCGGCTACGGCGTCGTCGCTCCGTGCGGAGTCGGTAGGAAGGCATTCTGGGACGGCCTCAACGGGCCGGGAATCACCGGCAGCCGCAGCATCGAGATCGCCGACTGGGATCCTCTCCCTTACTTCGACGGCCCGAAAGAGGCTCGTCGCGCCGATCGCGTCGAGCAGTTCGCCGTTGCGGCAGCAGCCGAAGCGTTCGAGTTCGCCGGCCGGCCCGATGTCGAATCGAGTCGCTTCGGCACGATCTTCGCCACGGGTGTGGGCGGCCTTCGATCCACCGAGGAACAGATCGGGGTGTTGTTGACCAAGGGCGAACGCCGCGTCTCGCCCTTCCTGGTACCGATGATGATGCCCAACGCACCCGGTGCGGCCATCTCGATGCGCTACGGGCTGCGCGGTCCGAACGAGACCATCACCACCGCATGTGCTGCGTCAACTCATGCCATCGGGTATGCGGCGCGTCTGATCGCGTGGGGGATGTGCGACGCCGTCGTCACCGGCGGCGCCGAGTCTGCCGGCTGCCCGATCGGTGTCGCCAGCTTCGGCAACATGACCGCACTCTCGACCTCCGGCTCGAGCCGGCCGTTCGACGTCGACCGCGACGGGTTCGTGCTCGGCGAGGGCGCCGCAGTGCTGATACTCGAGGAGTGGTCGGTGGCCGAGCGGCGCGGAGCCACCATCGTGGGCGAGGTGTTGGGGGCCGCGAGCAACGCCGACGCCCACCACATCACCGCGCCTGCTCCCGGTGGAACCGGTGCGATCGCCTGCATGCACCTGGCACTCGACGACGCCGGGCTGCAGCCTGGCGACATAGGGCACATCAACGCCCACGGCACCTCGACTCCACTGAACGACGCTGCCGAAGCTGCTGCGGTCACCGACGTGTTCGGCCCGCGCGGTGTGCCTGTGACGTCGACGAAGGGGGTCACCGGGCATGCCCTGGGCGCAGCCGGAGCGCTGGAAGCAATTGCCATGCTGCTGGCGATGGAGCACCGCCTCATCCCGCGCACAGCGGGAACGGTCTCGGTCGATCCGGAGTTCGACATCGACGTCGTCGTCGGGACGGCGCGACCATGGACACCGGCCCCTTCAATCTCCAACAGCCTCGGTTTCGGCGGGCACAATGGGAGCATCATCCTCGGTCCGGTTTGACGAACCAATGGACTGCGACCCAGGCGCACGCCGAAACCTCGACTGCCCTCGTGACGTCACCAGGCGGAGTTCAGGAGATCCATGGAGACGTCAGCCGGAGGTAGTGGCCGGGCGAAGAGGTATCCCTGACCCTGGTCGCAGCCCAGCTCGCGCAGGCGATCAAGTTGATCGACAGTTTCGACACCTTCGGCGATCGACCGCAGACCGAGGTTGGCGGCCAGGTCGACCACTGCTGACACGATCCGCTCGTCGGATTGATCTTCGCCGATGCCCTGGACGAACGTTTGGTCGATCTTCACGAAGCTCAGCGGCAGCCGGCGCAGGTGGGTCAGCGAGGCGTAGCCGGTGCCGAAATCGTCGAGGCCGATCTGCACGCCAAGGTCCCTGATCATCTCGAGTTGCCGCAAGATGTCGGGCCGCAGATCGATGATCGCAGTTTCTGTCAACTCGAGGTGCAGCGATGTCGGTTCGAGCCCCGTCTGTTCCAAGAGCGTGCCGACGATCGCCGTGAGGTCGCCAGGCTCGAACTGGCGCGCCGACAGGTTGACAGCGACGGTCAGTGGCACGGCGATGTCGATCGGGTCCCATCGGCGAGCTTCCTCACAGGCCATCTCCAGCACCTGCTTGCCGAGCGGCACCACCAGCCCGCTGTCTTCGGCCACCGAGATGAATTCGAGAGGTGGCAGAATCGAGCCATCGGGCTCCTCGATTCGGGCGAGGGCTTCGAAGCCCACGATGCGTCCCGTGGCGAAGTCGATGACCGGCTGGTAGTAGACGATGATCCGCCGGTCGTCCAACGCGGACTGCAGCATTTTCTGGGCGGTCGAGCGCTGCAGCACCTGACGACCCAGCGCGGCGTCGAACACCTCGGCACGACCGCGGCCCAGCGACTTGGCCTGGTACATGGCCTTGTCGGCTTCGTTCAGCAAGATCTCGGCGGTGCCTCTGCCACCGATCGACACCGCGATGCCGACACTGGCGCCCACCTGATCTCCTTCGCCGGAGCGATGACTCAACTCAGTTACCAGGCGATTGCCGATGTCGATGGCATGACCGCGACTCTCGACGTTGGCGGCCAACACCACGAACTCGTCGCCACCGATGCGCGCCACGGTGTCGTGCGGGCGAACGACGGCGGTCAGTTGCTCGGCAACCCTGCGTAGCGCCATGTCGCCCGCCGTGTGACCATGTGTGTCATTGATCTGCTTGAACCGATCGAGGTCAACGAACAACACGGCAGTGCAGCGACGCGAACGCTTCGATTCCAACAACGCAGTGGTGATCCGATCGACCAGGAGGTTGCGGTTCGGCAGCCCGGTCAATGCGTCGTGCGTCGCCTGCAATGTCAGGGCAGCTTGTGCAGCCTGCAAGTCGGCCATCCGCTCGGCCTGCACTAAGCCCAGTCTGGAGATCTCCAGGTCCTGGGCCTTCTGCCCGCTCAGATCGGTGAACGTCAGGCACGTCAGGTTGTCGCCGTCGACTTCGAGTGCTGAGATGCCGACCAGCACAGGGACGGCGAATCCACGGCTGTCGACCAGATCGAGCTCGACGGTCGCCCCGAGACCGCCCGGTCCTCGTGTCTCGTCGAGCAGGAAGGGAACATTGCCGGCGACGAACGTGGCCAGCGGCGCTCCGACAATCGACGCTCTTGGCCGCGCCAACAGTTCTGCGAGTCGTCGATTCGCGTACAGGATCAGCCCGTTCGACGAGAGCGTGACGGCCCCGTCACGCATGTTCTCGACGAAGATTCGATAGGGGCGATCAGCCGTCGACAGGGTGAAGACGCGACGTCGAGATTGACCGTCGGAGACGACGAAGGCATCGATCTCGCCTGCGGCTATCGCCCGAAGCATGTCCTCGGCCTCGGCCATTCGCACCAGCGCGTCGGCGAGCGTCGCGGGCATCGCCGCCGGGGCGCCGGTAGCCTCGGGCAACTTCACCAGCCTGGTGTCGAGCCGGACTCGTTCGACCTTCGGCGGTACGTGGACTGCCGTTCTGACCGGTGCGCGCAGATGTGTCACGTCAGGTCGGCTCAGCGGTCGTCGAACCGAGGTCTGCCGGTAGATCAAGCATCGCCAACACCTTGTCGGCTTGTGATAGGTCGCCGACGACCCTGCGCGTTGGCGCCGGCAGACTCTTGACGAGGGTGGGGGTCGCCAACAGATTGTGGGTCAGCAGGCTGTTCGGGTCCTCGTGTATGTCGACAACGGAGAGATGGTACCGACCGGGGCAATGGGCCTCACACATACGACGCGCGTTGGCGATGGCACGCGCCGCAAGGTCAGAAGCTCCGCTGACGAACAGCGTCAACTCATAGAAGCCTTCGTCATCGACCACGAATGTATCGCCGGGGTCGGTCACGTCGTCGCCGGGCAGTTCCACCATGGCTATTCCACCCCCAGCCGCAACCCGAGGATCACGCTGTCGGCGTTGGAGAGATCCCCGATGACTCTCCGAAACGGTGTCGGAAGAAGCCGCACGAGTGTGGGAACCGCGAGAATGTCGTCGTTGAGAGCCATGGTGGGATCCAAAACCAGATCGACCACTTCGATCTCGTAGCGCCCGTGAAGATGGTCCTCGCACAGTTTGGTGAGGTTCACCAAAGCCCTCGCGGAGTTCGGTGAGTTGTCGGCAACGTACAACTTGAATTGCCAGACCTTGGGCTCGGCCTCGTCGTAGTCGGCGACGATGTCTGCTGTCATGACGTCTCCGGATCATCGTCGAGACTGTCGCCGATGCCGACCGCCTTGGAGACGTCGGCACCGCGTAGCAGGCCCTGCGCGACGCGCTGTCCTTCTCGGTCGTCGGCGCCGATCGAGCCGTGACTCAGCAGACGTTTGACGATGTCGGACTCGCCGTCGAACTCACGCCACAGCGTTGCGGTTTGGGCATCAACCGACTGGCGCCTGCGTTCGAGGTTGACTCGACGTTGCTCGAGCTCCTCCAGCCACGATGCACCGTCGGCCTGTTCCTTCGCTTCCTGCGCCTGTCGAGCTGATCCGGTGAGCACCCCTTGCGGGCCGACGTAAACGTCGGACAACTCGATGCCGTGGTCGGTCAGCAGGAACTCGCGGATCTGGTTGCTGTTAGCCATGCCTCGCGCCTTCAGCACATACAGAACTCGGTTGTGTTCACCATTGCCTTCCAAGGTCTTGACGAGCAGCCATGTGTCGATGAGAGATGTCATC
>JANOCR010000304.1:0-3918 GCA_031412355.1 Ilumatobacteraceae bacterium
TCGACGCAGCCCTCGCACATGATGCACTCGGTCTGGTCGATGTGGATGAACTGCTTCGGTTTGACGGCCTTCGACAAATAGTCGGCGTCGACCTCGACGAGTTGGTACTCGTCGGTGTACGGCATCATCGGCGGGTTGGCGTCGGTGCGAGCCATACGCGCTAGCCCTTCTTGACCAAGGGACGGCCGTACGTGCTGGTGGCGATCTCGGTGCTGGGCCTGGCGTCGCCGCGCCCTTGCCACACCTTCCAGAGGAAGAGGATGAGACCGAAGTACCAGACGTGCAACAGGACGACGACGGTGTCGCGAATGGCTTCGTACGATGCGTCGAAGGGGAAGCTGCCGCCCCTGGACTCGGGCTTCAGCAGATCGAACGGGCCATAGATGATCTTGGCCTTCGACCATTCGAGATCCTTGTCAGCGTGGTCGATCCACTGATGAGGTACCACACCGAACGCGACGAACATGATGCCGAACACGTAGACGGAGGCAACCATCGCTTCGCCCCACGACACGGGTGTGCCCTTGGGTCGGCGTTTCGCATACGGGATCGCTGCCAAGGCCATCGCGGATGACAACACAAATGAAAACAGGAACGCCTGATTGACGCCTGGCCATGTGAGGATGTCGATCGCGATCAGCACAGCGGCTGCCTTCCGTGTTCGCTCCGAATGTGAACTGCTGCACAAACTGTAGTCACCCATCCGTCGACGGCCGCCATTTCTGACGAGGCGAGGGACAGGTTCTGGTTCCGGTCTACCACGCTCGGTAGCGACAATCGACCGGTTGTGAACTCGTGCACGCCGCGCGTGCGATTCGTCGCGAGGATTTCCAGATCTCGTCGCCGAGCCGTCTATCGTGGGCACCCGTGACCGAAATTCCCGAGCACCTGCTGAAGCGCAGCAAGGCCGCACGATCGCAGGCCGAGGGCGGAACCCCATCCGCCGCAGGTGAGGCGAACACTGCTGCCGCGGCGCCCGCGACAACTGCGGCCACGACACCAGCCGCGCAAACTCCTGCTGCCGCGCCCGCAGCGCCGGTCGGCCCCCCGCCTCCACAGCCCGACATCGCTGTCGTTGCCGCGGCCAAAGCACGCCCGAAGATCCCGTTCTGGGCATTCGCCACGCTCAGCACCTTGCCGCTGTGGGCATTCATGTACGTCCGCGCCCTGACTCCGGCAACCGAGCGGATCGCCGGCCCACTGGGCGATGGCGCCGAGCTGTATGCGGGTTGCTCGAGTTGTCACGGCAGCAACGGAGAAGGTGTCAGCGGGCTCGGCTATCAGTTCTCGCAGGGCGAGATCCTGAAGACGTTCCCGCACATCGAGGACATGCTGCGTTGGGTCTACGCGGGCACCGATGCATACGTCACCGCGGGCGTCGAAAGCTATGGCGACCCGAATCGGGCCGGCGGGGCGCACATCACCAAGGCGCGGGGCAACATGCCCGGCCAGAGTGCGCAGCTGACCGAAGCCGAGATCCTCGCTGTCGTCTGCCACGAGCGATTCACCTTGGGCGGCGCCGATGCCGCCGGCGCCAACCAGGAAGAGTTCGAGAACTGGTGCTCAGAAGAGGCGCCGGCGTGGGTCGCGCTCGAAGACGGCTCGGCCACTTTCGACAACATCGACACCGTCGTCACCGGTGCGATACCAGTCGGCAAGGAGCCCAAGGCCGGCTCGTCCGTCGGCGATTGAGTGACGTCATCGACTGACGTACTGGTGATCGGCGGCGGCCCCGCCGGCGCCTCAGCCGCATATTGGCTCGCTCGGCATGGGCACGACGTCACCATCGTCGAGCGCAAGTCGTTCCCGCGCGAAAAGACGTGCGGCGACGGCCTCACACCCCGCGCCGTGCATCAGCTGAACGAGATGGGCCTCGGCGACAAGCTCAGCCAGTTCCACCGTTACAACGGCTTGCGCGCCACCGGAATGGGTCGCCAGTTGGAGCTGCAATGGCCGACACATCCGGTCTATCCGCAGTACGGCTACGTGGTGCGCCGCCGCGAGCTCGACACGATGGTGGCGCACAACGCCGTCAACGCCGGTGCCACGTTGCTCGAAGGTCACGACGCGTTGCAGCCGATCGTCGATCGCGGGTTCGTCCGCGGGGCAGTGGTGCAACCACCCACCGGCGAACCGATCGAGATCAGGGCGCGCTACGTGGTGGTCGCCGACGGCGCCAACAGCCGCTTCGGTCGATCACTCGGCACGTTTCGGACTCGTGAATGGCCCTATGGCACGGCCATTCGCACCTATTGGGAGTCACCGCGTCATGCCGACCCATGGATCGAGTCTGCGCTCGACGTGAAGGACCGCAATGGCAACCCCATGCCCGGCTACGGCTGGATCTTTCCCGTCGGTGACGGCACGGTCAACATCGGGGTTGGCCTGTTGTCGACGTTCCGCGAGTTCAAGAGCGTCAACACCACACATCTGCTCGATGCGTACGCGCACCAGGTCGCCGATCGATGGGAGATCAACGCCGACCTGCCCGAGTGCAAGGCCACCAGTGGGCGCATCCCGATGGGCGGCTCGGTCGGCCCCAAAGCTGGGCCCTCGTACCTGGTGATCGGCGACGCTGCAGGCAGCGTCAACCCTTTCAACGGAGAAGGCATCGACTACGCCTACGAGACCGCCCGCATGGCCGCGCAGGTCCTGCACGAGGCTCTCGACAGCGGCGACCCAACCGTGTTGCAGCGGTATCCATCGATGCTCGACGACGAGTACGGCGAGTACTTCAAGGTTGCCCGGTTGTTCGCCAGAGTGATCGGCCGGCCCGCACTGATGCGCGAGCTGACGCGGGCGGGCATGCACAGCCGCACGCTGATGGAGTGGGTGCTGCGGATCATGGCCAACCTGTTGCGGCCCGACGAACTGGGCCCGGCGGAGGTGGCGTACAAAGCAGCCGCCAAACTCGTCAGACTCGCCCCCAACGCGTGACGACGGAAGCGACGAGGACTGGTCTTTGTGCGGTGTGAGTCCGGTGTCGCGCCTCACGCGCAATCGGGCTCACAGCTCGACTGTCGATTGTCCGCAGTTCAAGAGAGGGCGTTGAATGTCTGTCGTTGCGTTTGATGACTGGCGCCCCGTAACGGTGCCGGAGTCATCAAGCGCTGCATCGAAGTAGCGCGCCGAGTGCCCGCTATAGAGCGGCTTGGCAACTGAAGTCTCCATCGTCGTGTCGGCGCTCCACCGGAGACCACTAGATCTTGCGGAGAATTTGCCCAGTCATCTCACCTTGCTGCCGAACTCGAACCGGACCGACTTCAGAGCGACGCGATGAGGCTGGCGGGCGCGGCTCGCAATGCGTCGGTGGCGGCCGAGGTTGGGAGGGCGTCGCATGCAGCGACAGCGCGTTGCGCCCAGTCCTGCGCCGTCAAGAATGCAGAGGCAACGCCACCGTTGTCGCGCACGATTCCCAGTGCCTTCTCGCGCTCGGCCGAATCGAGCGGCTTGCCGAGGAGTGCCAACAGTTCCATCGCCGGCACACCACCGGCCTGCAGTGTGCGCATGACCGGCAGCGTGTACACGCCCTCGACCATGTCGTGGCCTGCCGGCTTGCCGAGTTGGTCGTCGGTGGATGTGATGTCGAGCAGGTCGTCAACGATCTGGAAGACGATGCCGTAGGCCTCGCCGTACTCGGTCAGGGCGTCGGTCAGATCGCTGTCGAAACCCGCGACCAGCCCGCCGATGCGCGCCGCAGTTGCATACAGCGACGCAGTCTTGCCACTGATCGACGCCATGTAGCTCGTCTCCGGACGGGCCGAGTTGTAGGTGTGGCGCAGCTCCTCGATCTGTCCCTCGCACAATCGACCGATTGTGCGGGCCAGCAATCCGGCAACTTCGGTGCCCAGCGACGCGGCGATCCCCGACGCCCTCGACAACAGGAAGTCACCCGCCAGGATGGCTTGCAGGTTGCCC
>JANOCR010000305.1:0-2464 GCA_031412355.1 Ilumatobacteraceae bacterium
TTATACATCTCCAGGGTGTACTCGAAGTCGAACAGCTCCATCGCGCGGACCCGGTCGTGGGTCAGCCGGTCGAACGGCGACAGCAGTGCGGTGCGCCCTTCGAAGCCTTTCGCAGTGGCATCGGGGTCGACTCGCCATGGCCCACTGGTGCCGTCGATCCCGACGACGATGCCAGCGTCACCGACGAACTTCGGTCGGGCGATGCCCAGCGACCGCAGCCGCTTCTCGTCGCGGATCCGGCGAGCCTCGTCGACGGGAATCGCCGGGGTAGCAGCGGGATAGACACGTTCGGCGAGGTCCCACACGCGCTGGCGGCCGCGGCGCCCGGCGACGGCGACCTCCCCGCGCGACGCGAGGAACTCGAGCATCTGTGTGGCGTTGCGGTCGTTGGTCCAGCCGCTCGACTCCCACGGGACCTCGGCGGTGTCGGGAATGTCTCGAGACGCCAACGGGCCGGAGGTGCCCAGCTGTTCGAGCACCCGCCGGCGGAACCCGTCGTTGGCGACGAGCCATCCGTCGTGGCGGCTACCGAACGACCACACGGCCATGTCGGCCAGGTACAGGCCGAGGTCCGCCATTGGTCGCACCATGACGATCACCGGTTCGGTCGCCGAGACCTGGGCGCGGTGTTCGAACAGCGTGCGGTCCTGCTTGAGCGCCTGCTGCAGATGGGCAGGGTCATAGGCCTTGCCGAGGCGCGACCAGGCGACCAGGTCCGCACTCGGCGCCACCACGGCAGTGGGGTCCAGTTGGAGGAAGGTCAACCGGTCGACAAGTGTCAGGAGGTCGGCGGGGCGGTCAGCGTCGAGCAACTGTGCCCTGATGGCAATCCGGCGAGCATCGTCGCGGCTGAGTTGGCGCACGTTCGGCATCGGGTGGACGCCGTCAGCGGCTTCCGACGACGTCGAACATGCTGCGGCTCACCGTGACCGGATCCGTTGAACGTTGCCGTCTCGAACCGTGATCTCGAGGCCGCACGTGGCCTCGCACAACGGGCACGTTCGGAAGTGGGTGACGTCCATGCCACCACATCATCACACGCCCGAGACCAGCGCTAGTTCGGCTTCTTAAACAACTAGTACTGGGTCGATCGGAACTTCGACATCAAGTGATCGCCTGCAGTGACCGGGGCGTAGCGAGGTGATCCGTCGTCGGCGAGGCAGCTCGGGATGCATTCGATCACGGCGTCCCAGTTGGCATTGTGGAAGAAGGCGATCGACTGCCTGCGTGGCGTGGCGGAATCCGGTGCCACCACTCGGTGCAGCGTCGAGCGCCAGCGATCGTTCGTCCATCGCGCCATGGCGTCACCGAGGTTGACAATCAACGACTCGGCGGCCACCGGCACCGCCGTCCACCGATCGCCAGTCGGCGAAGACACCAGCACCTCCAATCCCTCAGGCGCCTCGGCATGCAGAACGGTCACTGTGCCGTAGTCGGTGTGGGCACCGGCGCGCAGCTGTCCGGGCTCCGGTGATTCGCTCAGCGGGGGATAGTTCAGCAGCCGCAAGGCGCTGGTGTGTCGGTCGATCCGTGAGTCGAAGAAGTTGCCCGGCAGTTGCAAGGCATTGGCGAACAGCCTCATGAGTCTGGCCACGAGGCCCGACATGGCGGAATAATACGCCTCCAAAACCGGCTGCAACTCGGGCAACGCCGGTGGCCACGGCGTCGGTTCGTAGACGAACGCTTCGGCCGTGTCGACAGGGGGATGAGCCGGTCCTTCGATGGGGCCCATCGAGAACGTCTCTTTCAAGTCGGGCGGCGTGTCGTCGCCCAGCGATGCCGCCAGACGCTCACCTAGCATTGGTGCATATCCGTACGGGTAGCCCGGATAGGGCATGGCGACGGCCATCTTGTCGGCCACCGGCAGATCGAAGAACCGTTTGGCTGCAGCCCACCCGGCGTCGAGTACGACATGATCCACACCGTGGTTGGTCACGACGAGGAAGCCCGTGTCCTCGCAGGCCCGAGCGACGAGACTTGCCGCTTGCCGGTCCCCGAGATCGATCAAGGGAATGGTCATCTCGAGCTCAATCGTCTGGTCGGATCTCGAGGCGCGTCAGCTATGGGGAATGACGGCGTAGGCGACGTCGCGCGGCGTGCAGTCGATCCCGTTCAGCTGAAACGGAGGCAGGTCGTGCGGGCAGGCCGAGAGAGCCACGATGCAGTCCATCTCGGCCTCCAGCAGCACGTGATCGCCGGGCTTCGACACGGGCGCGGTGATCGAGATCGTGCCATTCGACTGGAAGATGACGTTCATCCAGAGGTTCACCGCGTTGGGCACAGCTCGGGGCGGGTCGACGCCGATCTTGCGGAGTGCCCCATGGAAGTTGTCGGTACAAGACCCGTGATCGGGTGGAGCGCCCAGTTGGCGATATCGCTCGCTGTCGCACGACGGGATGAGGGTGTCGTGGACGCCCGGCGACGAGTCCTCGAGCAGTCGCAGGATCGGGCGTCGCAGATTGGT
>JANOCR010000306.1:0-13114 GCA_031412355.1 Ilumatobacteraceae bacterium
GTCGGCGACCGTCACTGCGTCGACCGGTTGTCCCGTGGCCATCAGGCCGCGGATGGCGGAGTAGATGTGTTGGTGACTGGGCTTGTAGAAGTGGTCGACCGATATCCCGAGCTCGCCGATCTGGTCGACGACGTCGCGCGACAGCAGCAACGCGCCCAGCAGACTCTCTTCAGCGTTGAGGTTGTGAGGCGGCACGCGATTGTCGGATCGGCGCGAGCTGCGGTCGCGGCCGGAGTCGCGTGAGTAATCAGTCATGAGTGCTCTACCTTGCCTGATCAAGCCTGTGAGGCGTAAGGGCAACAACTTGTGAGTTGGCGACGCAACAACCTGTGACTTGGCTGTGCGGCGCGTGTGGACAACCCCACAGGTAGTGAACGAGCACAGCCCCGGACACGGCCCGCGCGGGGTCGCACCGGGGCTGTGGACAACCCTGTGGGGATCTCAGCAAGGTTTTACTTGCTGACAACCTCGATGGTGATCGGGAATTCGACGTCGTTGTGCAGCTTTGCAGTCACCGTATGAGTGCCCAGTGACTTGATCGGCTCCATATGCAGGTTCTTACGATCGATGACGACCTTGGTCTGCTCCTCGACTGCGTGGGCGACATCGGCGAGGGTGACCGAGCCGTAGAGCTTGCCCTCGGGACCCGACTTGGCCGAGATGGTGATGACCTTGGGAACGAGCGACGAAGCAATCGTCTGCGCGCCTTCACGGTCTTGGGCGTCGCGCAGGTCGCGCGAGCGTCGCATCGATGCGGCCTGACTGACGGCGCCCTCGGACGCCACCAGGGCATGGCCGTGGGGCAACAAGAAGTTGCGAGCGTGGCCGTCGGACACTTCGACGATGTCGCCGCGCTTGCCGAGACCTTTCCGATCGGAACGAAGGATGATTCTCATGATCAGGCCTCGACCGTCTCGTCGTCGGTGTCGACTACGTCGGCTTCGACCGCGGTGACCAACTCGGGAACGACTGCGTCGGCCTTGAACGACTCGCGACGACCTTCGCCGCCCTCGCGGCCCTCGCGGCCCTCTCGGCCACCACGACCGCCTCCGTCTTCGTCGCGGTCACGCGGCGGACGACCAGCGCGAGTCTGTGACACGCGCTTGGTGTACGGCAGCAGCGCCATCTCGCGAGCGTTCTTCACGGCGTTGGCGATGTCGCGCTGTTGCTGCACGGTGTTGCCGGTGACTCGCCGGTTGCGAATCTTGGAGCGATCACTGACGAAGCGGTTCAACAAGTTGACGTCTTTGTAGTCGACGAAGTCGACCTTGTCGGTCACGAGCACGCTCGTCTTCTTCTTGAACTTCTTGTTGATCTCTTTGGGCGCTCTGGCCTTGTTCTTCTTGCTGGTCATCGTGGGGTCTTTCTCGAAACGATCATCACGGGTTAGAACGGCTCTTCGTCGCCGTAGACAGGATCGGCGGGGCGGCCACCGCCGGCAGTCGCTGTCGCAGCCGGGCGGGCACCAGCGGACGGCGTACCGTCGGGGCCGGTGCGCTGGGTTCGCTCGACCTCGGCGCGGGCCCAACGAAGGCTCGGTCCGAGTTCGTCGGCGACGATCTCGACCACGTTGCGCTTCTCGCCCTCTTTGGTCTCGTACTCGCGCTGCTCGAGGCGACCGGAGACGATGACGCGAGAACCCTTCGTCAGCGACGCGGCAGCGTTCTCGCCGAGGGTGTCCCAGGCGGTGACGTTGAAGAACGACGTCTTCTCCTGCCATTCGCCGTTGACCTGATAACGGCGCCCTACGGCAACACCGAAACTGGCGACTCCCTTACCGCCGGCGGTGAACCGCAGTTCTGGGTCGCGGGTGAGGTTTCCGACGATGGTGACAGTGCTATCGAGCATGACAGCCTCCTTGGCTTGACGCGCGGCGACTCAGGCCGCTGGCTCCGTAAGACCGCGGCGAGCTGCCTCGGTATCGGGAAGACGGATGAGCTTGTGGCGGACGATGTCGTCAGCGATGCGAAACGACCGCTCGAGGTCGTCGAGGGCGCCACCGGGAGCAACCAGTTGGTACACGACGTAGTAGCCGTATTCCTTCTTGTTGATCGGATAGGCGTACTGCCGGCGCCCCCACCAGTCGGGCTTGCCGTGGATCGTGCCACCGGCTTTGGTGATCGATTCCGTGATCGTCTTCACCCGTGCCTGTGCGGCAGTGTCTTCGATGTCACCATCAATGATGACCATGAGTTCGTAAGCACGCGTCATGCGTGTGCAACCTCCCTTCGGACCCGGGGCCTACCCGGGGCCCCGGAATGGGGCAGGGCCAATATGACGTGGCGAGTGTAGCGGCGAAAGATGTTGTCCACGCTGGGCATCATGCCAGGGGGGTGTCACACGGTGCCCGGGGGAACCCAGAGGTAGACACAGCGGGCACGGGTGAGCGACGACCTCGGCAACCTCGCCCACCAGCTCGGGACGGGTGAACTGGTGGGCGTGGCGCCACACTGGTCGACCCCCAAGGAGTAAACCGGTGGTTGTGTACACGTCGGCTCGTCCACGGATGGGCCGCCGTGAGTTTTTGCTCCACCGGGTCGCATGCGACCCGATCATCACACTTTAGGACTACGTTCAGCCCGTGGACGTGCATACCTGGATTGCCAACGACCTGCAGAGCGTACGCAGCAAGCTCGGGGACTCTGTACTGAGCGTGGTTCCGATGCAACGCTGGGTCGAACAAGTCGACGACGGAGGGTCATCGATCGCCCACCTCTTGTTGCACATCGCCCGCCATCAGGACCTCGCGGTCACCACCGCGATCCGCAATCACCCACCGCTGTTCACCGCCCATCACGCCGCCCTCGGCCTCGAGGGCGCCGGCCCAATCGCCGGTCTCCCGGAGCGAGAGGAGCCGGCAATCAGCAGCACGGTCCCTCTCGAACACCTACTGGCATACGTCGATGCGGTCTTCGCCGCGACCGCAACATGGCTCGAAGACGTGGGCTCGATGGCCCTCGACACCATCCCCGACACCTCCCGCCGTCTCTCCGGCAAGGCAGATCTGGCGATCGACGACGTCGGATGGTTGCATCGCATGTGGGCCGACAAGCCGGTCTGGTGGCTGGTGCAGTGGCCGGTGATCGGACACGGCCACGCCCACGTCGGCGAGGCCATATCGGTTCGCAATCGAATGGGTCTCAGCCCGTTCTAGCGATGCCCCCGCCGATCGGCAGAACTCGCAGCAGATGGTGCCAGCGACATTCCGCGCACGCCTCGACCACATAGGCGGTGAGCTGATCGGTGCGTGTGTTGAGCTTGGCCAGTTCAGCCGCGGTCGACACGCAGCGACCGTGCGACGGCAGCCGGGAGCCGAAGACATACGTCACGAGGAAGAGCCGCTCCTGGCGACAGATCGGGCAGGGCATCGACGCGGGGGTGCCGACGTTGCGCGCCGCGCGGATCAGTTCGGGATGTGCGTCGCACACTTGGTCCTGGCGAAGGCGGCCACGGTGGAACTCGTTGATCAAGTGGCGCCGCGCCAATCGATGGTCGATGACCGCTCGCGCCCCGCGCAATGAGTCGATCCCAAAAGCCATTCCCGCAAGGCTAGCGAGTTGCGCATCCGCCAACGTCGCAACTCGACGGGGCACACTGGTGGGTTATGAGCATCTGGTACGGCGACAACGTCGCCGACGACAGCGAGCTGCGATTGTGCGGTGACATCGTCGGCAAGCGGGTTCTCGAACTGGGCATTGCGTCGACGTCGAACGCCATCACGATGGCCGCCGCCGGCGCGAAGGCCATCGCCATCGACCCCTCAGCCGACAAGATCGCCCGCCTGCGCGCAGCTGCCGAGGCAGCGGAGGTCAAAGTCGAATGCCACCACGGCGAACTGGCCGATCTCGGCTTGGCAACCAGTGGCTCGATCGACCTCGCGGTCGCCGCCCACACGCTGGCCAACATCGACGACCTGCCCCGGCTTCTGCGCCAGGTGCACCGGGTGTTGAAGTCCAGCGCTCCCTTCGTGGTGGCCATGCACCACCCGGTCGCAGCAATGTTCGACGGGGCCGATCCGACCGCCCGTCGCGCCTACGGCGCAGGTGGCGTGACATTCGGCGAGCTGTACATGGCGTTCGAGCGCACCAACTTCCACTTCGACGCGGTCTACGAGTTGAACACCCGCCACGTGCGAGACGCCGTTGCCCCGTCGGTCCTGGTGCTGCGGGCCCGCAAACAGGGCAACTGACCCGCAGCGTCAGGCGAGGGCGTACTCCGACTCGATCAACTCTGCCGGACGCGGCCGGCCGAACACGTAACCCTGTCCGTGATCACAGTTGATCTCGCGCAATCGGGCGAGCTGCAGTGGTGTCTCGACCCCTTCGGCGACCACCAGCAGTCCGAGCGAATGGCCGAGCTTCACGACGGCCTCGACGATGGTGGTGTCCTCCGGATCGATGCCCAACCCGCTGACGAACGACCGATCGACCTTGATCGCTTCGACCGGGAAGCGCTTCAGGTAGGTCAGCGACGAATAGCCGGTGCCGAAGTCGTCGACCGCGAGGTGCAAGCCCAGGTTGCGCAATTCGCGCAATGCGACCGTGGCCGCCTTGACGTCGCTCATCAGTGCCGACTCGGTGATCTCCAACCACAAAGCGTCGGCGGTGAGGCCGCTCTCGGCCAACGCTTCGGACACCATCCCGTGGAACACCGAGCTCATCAACTGCCGGCCACTGACGTTGACGGACACGGTGAGGTTGGCGAACCGCGGCAGGCGAACGCGCCACTGCCCAAGCTGCGAAAGCGACGAGCGCAGCACCGCCGCGCCGACCTCGCCGATCAACCCGGTCTCTTCGGCCATCGGAAGGAACTGGTCGGGCCCCAGCAACCCGCGGTCAGGGTGGCGCCAGCGAGCGAGCACCTCGAAGCCGATGAGATGGCCCGTGTCGAGTTGCACGATGGGCTGGTAGTACGGAACGATCTCACGCCGCTCGAGGCCGCGGCGCAACTCGTTGGTCGTTCGCAGGGTCAGCACGGTGGCGTCGTGTGTGCCTGGCGAGAACACCTCGACGCAGTCCCGGCCGCGCGCCTTGGCCCGGTACATGGCCGCGTCAGCGTCGCGCAGCAGGTCTGTCGTGGTGACCCCGACGCGATCGGCCACGGCAATGCCGATGCTGGCGGTGACGTACAACTCTGCTCCGTCGACCACCAGCGGCTGGGCGATCTCGGCGCGCAACCGCTCGGCGATCTCGACAGGTGACACCGTGGCGCCGATGTCGCGCAGCATGACGATGAACTCGTCGCCACCGAACCTGCTGAGCATGTCGCGGTCTCGCACGACGGCTCGCAGCCGCTCGCTCATGCCGCGCAGCAACTCGTCACCCACACCATGGCCGAGGCTGTCGTTGATGACCTTGAAGTTGTCGAGGTCGATGAACATCACGGCCACCGCGCCCGGCTCGCTGGTCTCGAGGAAGCGAGCGAGTTGATCGAGGAAGCGGAACCGGTTGGGCAATCGGGTCAGCTCGTCGTGAGTCGCTGCCCATTCCAGCCGCTCGGCACTGTGGCGCTGCTCGGTGATGTCTTCGATGTGCGTGATGGCGAGGCTCTGACCGTCGCCGTCGTCCATCAACGACACCCAGGCCCGCGCCCACATCACGCTCTGGTCGCTGCGGATGTATCGCTGCTCCATGTGGTATGAGTCGGCCGCGATTCCGGCGGTGTGGGTCTCGCCGCGCTGCCAATCGTCGGGGTGGATGATCGACTGCATGGTCCGCCCGACCATCTCGATGCGTGCGTATCCGAGCATGGTCGCCAGCGATTCGTTGACGTCGATCAGAACACTGGTGTCGGCGTTCGACAGCGCCATCCCCGTCGGGGCACCGTGGAAGGCCGCCCGGAATCGTTCCTGGGCGAGATCGAGATCGTGCGCTTCGCGCAGGCGACTGGTGATGTCGCGCAACGTCACGACGACCCGTTCGGGATCGCGGATCGGCACGTGTACGTCGGCTTCGAGCAGGATCTCGTGACCGTCGGGATGATCGAACGGGAACACCGGGTTGTTGCCGGACTGCCCGCGGCGCAGCTTGTCCCAGTCGTCGAGCAGCAACGGACGGTCGGCGGGCCGCACCAGCGAGGTGAACGTCTTGTTCAGCACCTCGGAGTGCGAGCGACCGGTGATGTCGAGCACCAGCTTGTTGGCTTCGACGATGAGGCCTTGACCGTCGAGCACGATCACCGAGTCGGGCAGATCGTCGAGTAGGGCGCGCAGCTCTGCCTCGGTATGTCGCAGATTGGTGATGTTGTCGCGCAGTCGATCGGACAGCGTCGACGAGTGATACCACGTCGCCAACTGCTCGATGATTATCAGTAGTCCGGTCAGCACGCCGATGACGATCGTGACGCTGGTGGCCTCGTGGTCCCGGATCATGTACCGCCAAGCCGCCAGCCACACCGCTGCCATCGCCGGCACGTGCACAACTAGCAGCCGCGACAACGTCGGTCGGGTGTAGCGCACCACCCCGCCGCTTGGCATGCCGGCCGCGACGCCGATGACTGCGAAGCCGAGCACCCACCCCGGGAACGACACCACGAACGACGTGTTCGTGGTGGACCCGACAGTGGCCGAATAGGCGATGTCGGCAACAGTCAGCAACACGGCACCGACCAAGAACCCCACCCGCGCAGGCGAACGGCCAATCAACAACATCAGCCCGAGCATCGACGCCAGAGCAATGTCGGTGAGTGGATAGATCAACATTGCCAGTTGGGCGGGCAGGGAGAAGCGCGCCGGATCTCCGACGCCCGTGCGAATGATCAGCTCCCAGGCAACGAAGCTGAGCGCGACGGCCAGCACCAGGGAGTCGACCATGAACACGAGCCGCGTCGAGCGCTCGAATGGTCGGGTGTGTATCACCACGGCACCGATCGCGGCAACGGGCCAGGCGAGATAGCCGATGTCGGCATATGAGGGCCATGTGGTCGAATCCAGCAGCGTGATCTGCACGATCCACAACAACTGACCGAATGCCCAGCCGAGCGCGCCAAGACCGAACAGCAGCCATTCGAGCCGGCGATCGTAGCGATACCTGCCCAGGTTCACCAGCCCGGCCCACGCCGGAACAAGCACCATTGCGCAGCCCGAGACAGCACCCCACGACTCGATGTCGAACCCGTTCACACCGATCTCGACGAGTGTCGTCGCCAGGATCAGCGCCAACCCGACCAGCCCGAACTTGACTGCCGTGGCGCGTGAAGGCGCCAGCCAGACCTCTAGCCGTCGACGAGGTTCGTCGATGGTGTCGCTAACGGTTTTCACTGCGTGCCGTCACTCCCGTCCTCGATAGTATCAGCACCCCTCGTGGTCAGATCGCCACTGATCCAGTCGGCGACGGATCTCGTCGTCACCGATCATGCCCTCCTCGAGGCGGATTTCCAACAGGAACGACAACGCCTTGCCGACGAGCGGCCCGGGCCCGATGCCGAGGTGTTCCATCACCTGCTTGCCGTCGAGTTCCGGCCTGATCGATGCCAGTTCCTCGCGCTGCGCCAGCTCGGCGATGCGATCCTCGAGCTCGTCCATCCGTTTCGACAAGGTGGCCGCCTTGCGCTCATTGCGGGTCGTGCAGTCGCAGCGGGTCAAGACGTTGAGCTCGCCCAACAGGGTGCCTGCGTCGCGCACGTAGCGGCGCACCGCAGAGTCGGTCCACCCCATCTGATAGGTGTGGAACCGCAGGTGCAGGGCAACGAGCTCGGTGATCGCCTCGATGTCGTCGTTGCTGTACCGCAGTGCCGTGAGGCGTTTGCGTGTCATGCGCGCACCGACGGCGTCGTGGTGGTGAAAGGTCACGCCTTTGCCCTGCTGGTACCCGCGCGTCTGCGGTTTGCCAACGTCGTGGAACAGCGCCGCGAGTCGCGTGCGCCGAAAGTCGAAGTCGACGCGCATGCCACGGTGCACGTTCTCAACCACCGCCAAGGTGTGCGTCAGGACGTCTTTGTGACGGTGGATCGGATCCTGCTCGAGCCGCATCGCCGGCAGCTCGGGCAAGAAGTCGTCGGCCAGGCCGGTCTCGATCGCGAACCACAGCCCTGCGCTTGGATTGGTGACGGTGATCAGCTTGTCGAGCTCGTCGCGTATGCGCTCGGCCGACACGATCTCCAACCGTCCGTGCATTGCCGAGACCGCGGCCGTCAGTTCGGCGACGGGCTGCAGTTGGTAGCGGGCGATGAAGCGCGCCGCGCGAAGCATTCGCAACGGATCGTCGCTGAACGAAACCTCCGGCGACAAGGGCGTTCGGAGGGTACGCGTCACCAGATCGGCAGCCCCACCGAACGGGTCGACCAGGTTCGGCGTGGACGACGTGAGTTCCAATGCCATCGCGTTGATCGTGAAGTCGCGGCGCGACAGGTCGGTCGCGATGTCGTCGGCGAACTCGACGTGAGGCTTGCGCGAATCGTCGTTGTACGCCTCGGCGCGATGAGTAGTGATCTCGTATGTGCGGCCGTCCTTCTTGGCGCCGATCGTGCCGAACCGCTCGCCCTGCGTCCACACCGCATCGGCCCAACCGGCGAGGCAAGCCTTGATGTCGGCCGGACGCGCCGTCGTGGTGGCATCGAAGTCGTAGTCGATGCGATCGTCGGCGATCAGCAGATCACGGACTGTGCCGCCGACGAGGTACAGGCGGTGGCCGGCGGCGATGAACCGCTCTGTGAGTGGGGCAACCTCGTCGAGAACCGGACGGAAACGATCCGGGATCACAACCAGCCCTGCTGCTGCCAGTGGCGGGCCACGGCATGTATGGCGTCGCACCCGGGGCCGGCCGATGTCGGGCCCTCTACATCGCCCGCGGGTTGGCCGGCCCGGTGACCTGCGGGCGCCGACACGCCGGCGAGCTCGCGCATCACTTCGGTGGAGCAGTTCGTGAGCGCGTCGAGGTCGTAGCCCCCCTCGAGCATGACGAGCCGACGACCTGCGGGAACCAGCGACAACACGCGGCCGGTCAGCGGACCGTAGTCGCCCGCGGCCAAGCCCATGTCGGTCAGCGGGTCGTCGCGATGCGCATCGAAGCCCGCCGACACGATTACCCATGTCGGTCCAAACCGTTCGGCCACTGGGGAGACGATCTCGTCGAACGCTTGCAGGTAGACGTCGCCCGTTGCGCCGGCCGGGAGTGGAATGTTGAGCGTGGTGCCGGCGCCGGCGCCGCGTCCCGTCTCGCGGACATCGCCTGTGCCGGGATACAGCGGCCACTGGTGGCAGCTGACGAACAACACCCGCGGGTCTTCGTAGAACACCGCTTGGGTTCCGTTGCCGTGGTGTGCGTCGTAGTCGAACACCATCACGCTCTCGCCCTGGTCGGCCAGCGATGCGGCGACGACAGCGACGTTGGAGATCATGCAGAATCCCATCGACTCGGTTGCCGAGGCATGATGACCGGGCGGCCGGACCGCACAGAAAGCGGCATCTCCTTCGCCGGCGCGCAAGGCGTCGACTGCGGTCAGGCCGGCACCGGCGGCCAGGCTTGCAGCGTGGAAGCTGGCTGGGCTGGCGTAGGTGTCGGGGTCGAGGCGCCCGCCACCACTGGCGCACATCGTCTCCATCCGCTCGAGGTACCACGCCGGGTGCACACGCTCGAGGTCGGATCGCTCGGCCGCCCGCGGCTCGAGCGGCGAGATGGCATCACCCAGATCGGCCCGGCGAACGCCTTCGAGCACGGCATCGAGCCGCTCCGGGCGCTCGGGGTGGCGCGGTCCGGCGAGATGCTCGAGGTATGCCGCATGGGTGGCAAACAGCACTGTCACGCCGTTGGACGCTACCGCGCTGCGGCCAACTCGGAGCTACCGTTTCGTCCGTGAAGCCAGCGATGCGATCACTGAACAGTGCACCGTTGATGCTTCGCGCCGGTGGTGTCGTCGCACGCGTTCGGCCGTGGGCATTCGAGCCGAACGTCGCCCACCTCGTGCTGTACAACCAGACCCGCCTGCCGACGCCGTCCGACATCATCGGGTGGATCAGCGACCTGCGAATCGCCGGATACGACACGGTTCGCACCGGTGCATTGGGCACCCAAGCCGGTGCGCGCTTCGAACGACTGGGGTTCGAACCAATCCAAAGCCTCGTGTTGCTCGAACACACTGCAGTCGGTGCGGCGGCTGCTTCGACCAAACGATCTGTCCGTGCGATGCGCCTGTCCGCTGACGACGACGGCGCAGCGAGCCGGGTCGACGTCGCGGCATTCGGTACAGGATGGAGCACTGATCGCGTCGGCATCGGTGACATTCGCTCGGCCACACCCCGACATCGAGCCCGCTCCGTGCGCACCGACGACGGCATCGTTGCCTACTCCATCTCGGGTCGTGACGGGCGCAACGGTTACCTCCAACGCCTCGCCGTATCGCCGTCACACCAACAAAGGGGTCACGGCGCCGCGCTTGTCGGCGACTCGTTGCGGTGGATGTCGCGCTGGCGCGTGACCCGCGCTCTGGTGAACACGCATGTCGGGAACGAAGCCGCACTCGCCCTATATCACGGCTTCGGGTTCACCGATCTCCACGATCGACTCCACGTCTTCGAACGGCGGATCGAGTGACTCGAGGCAAGGCTCTACTCGCACTGCTGGCTCTCGGCGGCGCATCGTTCGTCGCTTTCCTACCCGCCCCGGTGGAGGCCGCGCAGGGTGATCTTCAACTGATCACTCAGAACTTCAACATTGCCGCCGACGGTTCGCTGACGGCCACCATCTCGATGCCGGCCAAGCTGGCCGAAACAGATCTGTCGACTGCCCTCTTTGCGGTGACGGTCGGTCAACGAGTCAACAAGCGCGAGGACATTGCGGCGATCATCAGTGGCACGTTGTCCCGGCCCGACGACACAGTGGCGATCTCACCGGTCTGCTGCCTCGGCCCGGCGCCGGGCCAATACACGTTCTCGATACCGCTGGAGGTCGCCGAGGTGCGACCCGATGCGCTCAGCATTCCGCGCACCGGGCTGTACCCCGTCACCATCGCCGTACAACGCGACGGAAGGATCCTGTCGAAGGTGTTGACGTTCCTCCACCGGTTGCCGGCGGCCGACGAGGGCGTGACCGAGGATCCGATCTCGGTCGCGTTCGCCATCGGTACGCACAGTGCAGTTCACCTCGACAGCAAGGCGACAACCAGTGTCGACCCCACAACCGCTGTCGAGATGAACGAGTTGGCCGACGCGCTGGATGCGTTGGACGCCCACGCGATTCCGGCAACGGTTCGCATCGCCCCCGGCGTGTTGAACAGCCTGCAGCAACTCGACCCGGCGTTGTTCGCCCGGTTGGTCGGGTCACTGCAACGCCATCAGGTGATCGCTGAGCCGGAGTGGCCGATCGATCCGTCTGCGGCCGCCGCGGTGGGGCAAGAGCCGTTGTACACCTCGTGGCTGCGCGACGGCGAGGAACGCCTCGCGGTTCTCGGCCTGGGGCCTGCAGTGCTCAGTCGGTCGACGATCTTCGTCGACCAACCCGTCACCTCGGCAGGCGCTGTCCTGCGCCGCAACCTGGGCGCTGCGTTGATGGTGATGACACCGGAGATCTACGACGGCCTCGACGGAACCATCGGCGCGTTCAGCGATTTCACCGGAGAGTTGATCGCCGCCGACCTGCCCAACAACACGACGTTCGACGCCGCCGTCGTGGACCACACGATCTCGCAACTCCTCGTTCGTCCGATGTCGACACCCGAGCAGACCCGCGTCTACATCGTCGCTCATCTGCTGGCGCTGCGCCAGAAGATCGAGACAGCCGGAGCAAGCCTGCAGCGGCATGCGGTGCTGATCGCGACTCCGGATCTCGGCGTGCCCGATGCCGACCTGCTGGGGCCGCTCGCGACCTTGATCGCCGAGACACCAGGATTGAGTGCAGCGACGGTCGACGAGGTGGCGTTACGCACTGACCGGTTGCTGATCGAGGGCGAGGAGCGGCTGGTGACCCTGCCGACGGCCGACGGTGACGGGTTGGAGGAGCGGATCTTCACCCAGGGAATCTTGAACAACGAGATCGACGGCGTGGCCTCGATGCTGCCCGACGGCAGCGAACGTCCGGGTGGCTGGCGTGATCTCGCCGCCTTGCTGCCGACGACCGCACTCGACGATGATGCTGCCCAGTCGATGGTCGCGACGATTCGTGCCGAGCTCACCGAGATCCGCGATGCGATTCAGGTGCCGGCCGCGTACACCGTCAACCTGCCGGGAAAGCGCAGCACCGTTCGCATTAGGTTCGTCAACAACTCCGATGTGCCGCTGAAGATCCGGGTTCAATTGACGTCGCCATCGGGCAAGTTGGTCTTCGAGAACCCGGATCAGCCGATTGAACTACCGCCCGGCGTGACCAACGTTCCCGTCGAGGTCGACGCCCGTTCGAACGGGACGTCGGGCGTCTCGCTCGATGTCTTCATGCCCAACGATGTCGCGCTCGGCGGCACCATTCCACTGAAGTTCCGGGTGAACGCCGTGGGGGTGGGCAACGTACTGACGATCGCCGTGTTCGGTCTGGTGCTGCTGTGGTGGCTGCAACACGCGCGATCTGCGTGGCGAAAGCGCCGGCAACTCCGGCCAGCTACCCTGCCTGTCTCGTGAGCACCAATCGCGTTCGTATCGTCACCGACTCGGCGTGCGATCTCCCTCAGGCCGTCGCCGACGAATTCGACATCGAGATCGTTCCGCTGACCATCCGCATCGACGGTAACGAATACGTCGATCGCCAGGATCTCACTGTTGCCGAGTTCTGGGCGAAGTGTGCGGCGTCGCCGACGCTTCCCGAAACGGCGGCGCCGGCGCCCGGACAGTTCGAGCAGACCTATCGAACGCTGGCCACCGATGGTGCCAGCAGCGTCGTCACCATTTCGTTGAGCGGCGCGCTTTCGGCCACCATGCAGTCGGCCGAACTGGCCGCGCGATCGGTCGCCGATCTCATTCCCGTCACGGTCATCGACAGCCGGTCCGTCACACTCGGCCTCGGGGCCATCGTTGCGGCGTGCGCCCGCCTGGCAGCGACGGGGGCGACACACGACGAGGTCGTCGCCCACGCCAACGATCTCGCGGGGCGCACGCATGTGTGGGGTGCGCTCGACACGCTCGACAACCTGAAGAAGGGTGGTCGCATCGGTGGTGCAAAGGCATTGCTGGCCTCCGCTCTGGCGATCAAGC
>JANOCR010000307.1:0-2819 GCA_031412355.1 Ilumatobacteraceae bacterium
CGGCGCTACCCACCACGGCGCCCAGGTACACACCGCCGCCCGACCGCAACGGTGCACCAGCAACCAATAGGCCGGGCGCAGCCATCACAGCGGTCAGAAAGCCGACGACGCCGCGAAACAGCGAGGTGTGTCCGCGAAGCAACAACAGCGAGATCACACCCAACACGCCAGGGGGCAACAGGGCTACCAACGGACCGGTGCTACGGATCTTCGAGCGGTATGCGCGCGGGCCCAACGGCACGGGTTGATGAATTCGCCGCATGGCATCGATGACCCGAGCGTACGACGCGCGGCGCGAGGGCCAGCGGCACCCGTTCAGCGATGGCGAGGTAGCCATGGTTACGCTCGCCGCGGTCGTCGGCGTTTGGACGCAGGCGCTGCTGTGGATTTCGGTCATCGCCTTTGCGGCGGTCGTTGTCGGCCGGCGACCGGTGGTTGTAGTGGCGTGCCTGGTACTCGGGCTTGCAGGTGGGTGGCGGTCGCAGGTCAATTGGCAGTCGGCATCGCCCAGGCACATCGGTGAATATTCGGGTTGGGCCACCGTTGTCGGTGACCCCGCCCCCATCGGTAAGGGGCTGCGGGTCACAGTCGAGATCGATGGCGAACGGTTCGATGTGTGGGCCTACGGCTCGCCCCGACGCCGTCTGGTGGACCGGCAGGCGGGCGAGGTCGTCTACGTGCAAGGCGAACGACGGCTGATGGTCTCCAATGCCAGGCGGGCGCAGGTTCGCCACGTCGTCGGCCAGTTCGACGTCGAGTTCGTCGGCGACTGGCACGAGGGCTCGCCGCTGTATCGCACGTCGTCGCGCATACGTGCTGCACTTCGACGCGCCGCCGAGTCGACGATGGGCACTGACGACGCCGCGCTGTTCACCGGATTGGTCATCGGCGACGATGCCCGCGAGCCGGTCGAGATGGTCGAGGCGTTTCGATCCTCGGGGCTGTCCCATCTGACAGCGGTCTCGGGGCAGAACGTGGTCTTTGTTCTGGCTGCGGCGTCGCCACTGCTGCGACGCCTGCGACCGTGGTGGCGGTGGGCGGCGACCCTCGGCACGATCGGTTGGTTCATGGCCCTCACCCGCTTCGAGCCCTCGGTGCTGCGCGCCGGCGTCATGGCGATGCTGGGGTGCTCATCTTTCGTGCTGGGGCGCCAACAATCCGTTGTCAGGCTGTTGTTGTGGACGATCACGATCCTGGTGCTCGTCGACCCAATGCTGGTCTGGTCTGTGGGCTTCTGGCTGTCGACTGGCGCCACCGCCGGGGTGTGTGTGATCGCGCCTCGCTTGGCGGAACGACTACCCGGACCGATGTGGATTCGCGCCCCGCTATCAGTCACGTTGGGCGCTCAGGTGGGCGTGGTGTTGCCCAGCTGGCTCGTCTTTCATCGATTGCCGCTCGTGTCCTTGCCGGCCAATCTGTTGGCGGTGCCGGTTGCCGGCTTCGTCATGCTGGTCGGCATCCCGGGCGGGCTGGCCTCCGCGCTGGCACCGCCCTTGGCGCCACTGCTGATGGCACCGTGCGCTGCCGGAACGCACTGGGTCGCCACGGTCGCATACCTCGCAGCCGCGGTCGAGCCTTCGCCGCGATGGGCTGCCGTTGGCTGGTTGGCCATCGCGATCGCGGTCTGTGCGCTGGTGATTCGGTGTCACTGGCGTCGCCCCGCCGACGATGTGCCAATCTGATCCCGCATGGCAGTCAACCTCATCACTGGCGACGACGAGTCATTGCTGCTGACCGCCGTATCGGAACTCGTGCATCGCCTCGTCGGCGACGGCGACCGATCTCTGATGGTCGACGATTTCGACGACGAGGAGTACGAGGTGCGATCGGTCGTCGATGCATCCCAGACCCCACCGTTCCTGACCGAGTCCCGCGTCGTGATCGCCCGCGGGGTCGGTCGTTTCGGCGCTGACGATGTCGCGCCGCTGGTCGCTTATCTCAGTGACCCCTTGCCAAGCACGGAACTGGTGCTGGTGGGTGGCGGGGGCCGGCTGGCCAAGGCACTGACCGATGCCGTCAAGAAGGCTGGCGGAACTGTCGTCGACACCGTGCCGCCCACGCGTGCCAGAGAACGCAGCGGCTGGTTCGAAGAGCAGGTCATCGCCGCAGGCTTGAAGCTCGACCCCCAGGCACTGGGTCTGCTGGCGTCATGGCTGGGTGAGGATGCCGGGCGGGTGCAGGGCATCCTCGAGACGCTCGCGTCGGCATACGGCGATTCGCGCACGTTGAAGATGGTCGACGTGGAGCCGTTCCTCGGCGAGGCCGGGGGAGTGCCACCGTGGGATCTCACCGATGCCGTCGACCGTGGAGACACCACCAAATCGCTGTTGCTGTTGCATCGCATGCTGCGCGCCGGCGAGCGACATCCGCTGCAGGTGATGGCAATCCTGCACAACCACTACACCAAACTGTTAACGCTGGACGGTGCCAACGCCAACGACGAATCGTCGGTGGCCGCGGTACTGGGTATCAAGCCCGGCTACCCCGCCAGGAAGGCGATGGACCAGTACCGCAAGCTCGGCAACGCTGGCGTGGTGCGGGCAATCGGCTTACTGGCTCAGGCCGACCTCGACCTGCGCGGTGCCAAGGAATGGCCGGACGAACTGGTCATGGAAGTGCTGGTGGCACGCCTCAGCCGGCTGGCGGGTAATGCCCGCCGCTGATGCGGAAACTACGCCGCCAGCGGGTTGTTGGTGTTGATCCATCGAAGGCAGTCGGCGGGGTCGATTCGTTGCTCGCGGATCTCGTCGAGCATTGCTCGGAGCCGGGCGAGTTCGTTCGATGGCGAGATGCCGAACCTCAACGGGTTCGATGCTGCG
>JANOCR010000308.1:0-2571 GCA_031412355.1 Ilumatobacteraceae bacterium
TAGGCGACATCATCCTTCGACAGTCGCACCGAGAACGGCGACGGCCAGCGCTGCTGGTCGACCGTGCCGAGAATCCGTCGAACCGTAGAAGCGCTCACCGCATCCGACTGCAGAGTCCGACGAACGACCTCGGCCACTTCAGCGCTCAACCCATCGGGAAACAGAAGGCCGATCACGACATCCGCGTCTCCCGACACAGGTGGATCCGACGATCGCGGTGCCGTGGCAGCATGAAGCCGTCGCTTGAGACGTGAGCCGATTCGAAGGAGCTCCTCACCGGCACGGTTCATGGTCACCGCGCCGCGGCGGGCGCGCTTTCCATCGCCAGATCGTGGGTGACCATCTTGCGGACGAGTTCGGGAAACGACACCTCGCGATTCCAACCAAGTTTGCTCTGCGACTTCGACGGGTCTCCGATCAGCACATCGACTTCCGCCGGCCGCAGGAACTTCAGATCCTGGCGCACGTAGCGCTGCCAGTCGTCGATGCCCGCTACCTCGAATGCCAGCTGCGCAAATTCACGAACCGAATACGTCTCACCGGTTGCGACGACGTAGTCGTCGGGTTCGTCCTGCTGCAACATCAGCCACATCGCTTTGACGTAGTCACCTGCGTATCCCCAGTCACGTCGTGGCTCGAGGTCGCCGAGCACCAACTCGGTCTGCAGGCCCAGCTTGATCCGGGCCACAGCGTGGGAGATCTTGCGAGTCACGAACTCGCGGCCGCGGCGCTCACTCTCGTGGTTGAACAGGATTCCCGAGCATGCGAACATTCCGTAGCTCTCGCGGTAGTTCACGGTGACGTGATGGCCGTACGCCTTGGCGCAGCCATATGGAGATCGCGGGTGGAAAGGCGTCCATTCCGTCTGCGGTGTCTCGCGTACCTTGCCGAACATCTCCGACGAGCTCGCCTGGTAAAAGCGCGTGAGATTGTTGTTGGCGCCGCCAACGATGCGGATGGCCTCGAGCATTCGTAGCACGCCGGTTCCGTTCACGTTCGCGGTCAACTCCGGCTGGTTGAACGACAGCGGCACGAACGAGATCGCGCCAAGGTTGTACACCTCATCTGGCCTCGTGGTCGCGAGCACAGAGATCAGGCTGGCCAGGTCACACAGGTCGCCCTCGATCAGTCGGACGTAGGGCTGCTCGCGTTGGATCGACTCAGTCTTCGGATTGTTCTGTCCCCTGACCAGCCCGTAGACGATGTACTCCTTCGAATGGAGCAACGCGGCGAGGAATCGTCCATCTTGACCCGTGATCCCGGTGATGAGGGCGGTAGGCATCCCGGCGAGGTTACCGACTCGGGAATCGGCCCATCGGTACACTCGGGCCGGCATGGCACTTCGATCGGCGTTGGCGCACCGCAATCTGCTGTACCTGCTGTCACTGAAGGAGCTCCGTACCCGCTACAAGAAGTCGGTACTGGGATGGGCCTGGAGCCTGTTGAACCCGCTCACGCAGATGGTCATCTTCTCGATCATCTTCTTGAAGGTCTTCATCCAGACCCCGCCAACTGGAAACCCAAGCGGGCTCACGAACTTCCCGCTGTTCTTCTTGTGCGGCCTGCTGCCGTTCAACTTCTTCTCGATCTCGGTTGGCGTGGCGATGGCCAATGTTCAGGGTGGCTCCGGCTTGATCAAGAAGGTCCAGTTCCCACACGAGCATCTGGTGTTCTCGGTCGTCATCGCCCAGTTCGTGACGGTGCTCATCGAGTTCGTCGTCTTGAGCGTGGCGTTACTCATCGGCGGAAACATGGTGTTGCCCTGGCTGCCCGTGCTACTGCTCATCCTGGTGATCCTTGCGGTGTTCACCACAGGCGTGGCACTCACCCTGGCTGCAGCCAACGTGTTCTTCCACGACGTCAGCTATCTGTGGGGCATCGTCGCGCAGGTGCTGTTCTACTCAACACCGATCATCTACGACGCGGCGAACCCGGAGATCCCGAGGGCCATTCGACTGTTTGCGTCATATGGTCCGACCGGCAGTTTCGTCACGGCGGTCAGGCACGTGATGTACGACCTGAAGATGCCATCGTTGCTGGATTTCGCAGTTCTGATCGGGTACGCCGGGACCGCGTTCATGTTCGGCACGTTCGTGTTCGGCCGCCTCTCACCGCGCTTCGCCGAGGAGATGTAGCCATGAGCGATGTCGTACTCGAAGTCGATCACCTGACCAAGACGTTTCGCATCCACCGCGAACGTGCCAATTCACTGAAGCAACGCGTCGCCGCCAAGGGGCGCAATCGGTTCGACGAGTTCGTCGCCCTGCAAGATGTCACGTTCAACGTCAGCGAGGGCGAGGTATTCGGAGTGATCGGCCACAACGGCTCGGGCAAGTCGACGCTGTTGAAGTGCATGGCCGGCATCCTGCAGCCCAATCAAGGCTCGGTGAAGGTCCATCGCCGCATGTCGGCGTTGCTCGAACTGGGGGCAGGGTTTCACCCCGAACTCTCGGGGCGCGAGAACGTGTTCCTCAACGCCGCGATCCTCGGGATGAACCGGCGTGACATCGCCAAGCGGTTCGACGAGATCGTCGAGTTCTCCGGTCTCGAACAGTTCATCGATCAACCCGT
>JANOCR010000309.1:0-15784 GCA_031412355.1 Ilumatobacteraceae bacterium
ACGTCCAGAAACGTCCTTGGCGGAACGGGAGGGATTTGAACCCCCGGGGCTTTGACACCCTTCCGCTTTCAAGGCGGATGCATTTGGCCGCTCTGCCACCGTTCCGGGTTCGAGGCTACCGAGCAGCGGCGGCCGCCGCGGCGTGCTGAGCGGCCAGGAAGCCGAACACCATTCCCGGCGCAAGGGTTCCTCCTCCACCGCCATAGGTCATGCCCATGGCCGAGGACATCACGTTGCCCGCGGCGTAGAGGCCACCGATCGGTGCGCCATCGACGTCGATCACCTGGCCGTCGGCAGTGGTGCGCGGCCCGCCTTTCGTCCCCAATGCACCCGGGTGGATCTCGACCGCATAGAACGGCCCGGTATCGATCGGTCCCAACGTGGCGTCGACGCCCGGAAACACTCGGACGGGTGTCAGTCGACCTGGCGGCGCAGGGACTCGACCCAGTCGTCGGCTTCGCGCCATCTGGCGTCGGCGTGCTCGCGCGCCGTGTGGGCATGGTCGCCCGCAGCGGGGTACGAGCCGAGGAACTTGACCCTGCCTTGCTTGGCGCGCAGCGATCGGACGGCATCTGCCAGCAGTTCGTCGGCAATGTGGCCGTCGGCGTAGATCACGAAGCAGTAGTCGCCGAGCCCGCCGTCCTTCGTCGGTCGCGACAACAGGTTCGACAGGTTGATGCGCCGCGCGGCGAACTCCTGGAGGATCGAGATCAGGCTTCCGGGCTCGTCGGCGCGCTGGTAGATCACGAGTCCGGTGCGATCGTGACCCGTACGGGCAGGGATGCCGGACCGGGCAACGAGGACGAAGCGGGTCTGGTTGCCGGGATGGTCGGCGATGTCTTCTGCCAACACAGCAAGGCCGTACACGTCGCCGGCAATTCGAGGCGCGATCGCAGCGGAACCGGTACCAGCTTCCTCACTGACGATCCGTGCGGCCTCGGCGGTGGAGTTGGCGGCGCGCAGTTCGACCGCCGGCAGTTCGGCGCGGATGTAGGCATGGCACTGGGCGGTGGCAACGGGGATCGACAGCACCGCTTTCAAATCGGTCAGCGTCGTGCCCGGCTTGGCGAGCAGGCAATGCTCGATATCGAGCACCACCTCGCGCTGGATCAACAGTTCGTGGCTGAACGCCAACTCGTCCTGCGTCAGGTTGACCGTGCCCTCGATGGAGTTCTCGATAGCCACGAACCCGAGGTCGACATCGCCGGCCTCTACTGCGTCGAGTACGTCGGGCATGGTGCGGTACAAGATGTGCTCGGCAGCGGCCAGGTCGGGCTGCGATTTCAGCGCCTGCTCGGTGAACGTGCCGAGCGGCCCCAGAAAGCCGATGCGAGTAGTTGGGCCAATCACGTATCACAGGCTATTGGTCAGCGCTCTTTCCACTGAGCGATATGACTACCAGTGCCGAGAGTCCCACCACCGGCCAAACACCCGATTTCGTCCGGGTGCTTGGTGCCGGCGACTCGTTCGGTGAACTGGTCGTGCTCTACGACGTACCCCGCACGGCCACCGTCGTTGCGCCGCGCCCGGCACCTTGCTGCGGATCCCCGGCAAGGCATTTCTCGACGCACTCGATACCGGGAGCTGACAGCCGCCACAATGGTCGGGTGGATGAAGCCGCGCTGCGCCAACTGATCGACGACGTACGCACGGGCACCCTCGAACCCGACGCTGCGGTTGAACGACTGCGGCGACTGCCATTCGCTGAGGTGGGCGATGCCTTGGTGGACCATCATCGTGCGCTGCGGCAAGGAATGCCGGAGGCGATCTATGGCCGAGGCAAGACCGCAGCACAATGTGTTGCGATCGTCGGTGAACTACTGGCCAACGGTTCCGGTCCAGTGCTGTTGACACGAGCCGATGCCTCACAGATCGAGGCGGTGTGCGCGGCACACGGCCCCGGCGAGCTTGCCACCGGCGCAGTGTTGTGGCGGCGACCCGAGGCCCACCGCGACGCCCGGGTGCTGGTGGCAAGCGCGGGAACCAGCGACGGCCCGATCGTCGACGAGTGCGTACTGACGCTGCGGGCATACGGATTCGAGCCCGACCGGCTTGCCGACATCGGCGTCAGCGGGCTGCATCGGCTGCTGGCCCACCTCGATCGCATCACCTCGGCGGATGCCGTGGTCGTGGTCGCCGGCATGGAGGGCGCGCTCGCCAGCGTGATCGGTGGGCTGACCAGTGGGCCGGTCGTCGCTGTGCCGACCAGCGTGGGGTATGGGTCGAGCTTCGACGGGGTGACCGCGCTGCTGGCGATGCACGCCTCGTGTGCCAGCGGCGTCACAGTGGTGGGAATCGACAACGGGTTTGGAGCAGCGTGCGCGATCGCCAGAATGATGCAGTGACTCGGACCGCGTGGTTCCACTGTTTCGCCGGCACCGCCGGCGACATGACCATGGCGGCATTGGTCGACGCGGGCGCCGATCCAATGGTGATCGCGGAGACCGTCGCACATCTCGACCTCGACGGCTACGCGTTGACGTTCGAGGATGTGACGCGCTGCGGCATCGCCGCGACGCAGGCGCACGTGGTGGTGCACGACGGCCATGGGCACGACGATCACAACCACCGCGGCTACCGGGCCATCCGCGAACTGATCGATGCCGCCGATCTTCCCGAGCGGGTCCGCGAGCGCGCCCAGCGAACCTTTGCCATGCTCGCCGACGTCGAAGGCAAGATGCACCGCCGGCCGGCCGAAGACGTCGAGTTTCACGAGGTCGGCTCTATCGACGCAATCGTCGACATCGTCGGGGCCTGTGCGGCGTTGGAGTCGCTGGACATCGACCACATCGTGTGCAGTTCGATCACCGTCGGCGAGGGCACCGTACTGGCCGCACACGGCCAACTGCCCAACCCTGCGCCAGCCGTCACCGAACTGCTCGCCCGCCGCAATGCGCCGAGCCGTGGCATCGACGACCGCAAGGAGCTGGCCACCCCAACCGGGGTGGCGCTGATGTGCGCGCTCGCCGATTCATTCGGCCCGATGCCGCCGATCAACGTCACCGCTGTTGGTTATGGCGCCGGCACGGCCGACATCCCCGGCCGCCCGAACGTCGTGCAGGTCGTGATCGGCACCGCAGCGTCAACGAACGAGATGCCTGAGCCCGGTCAACCGGTGCAACTGATCGAGACCAACGTCGACGACGCCACGGGGGAGGTGATCGCCCACACCATCGGCGCATTGATCGCCGCCGGCGCCCACGACGCGTGGGCGTCACCGATCGTGATGAAGAAGGGTCGGCCGGCGCACACCGTGCACGCCCTGTGCGATCCGTCGGCGGCCGCGCTGATCGGCGCGCTGCTGCTGCGCGAGACCGGCTCGCTGGGCCTGCGCAGCACGGAGCTGCGCCGCTGGCCGCAGCAGCGCAGCGAGCGCGAAGTGATCATCGACGGATACACCGTGCGCGCCAAGGTGGCACTGGGCAGGGTGAAGGTCGAGTACGACGACGCCGCTGCCGCAGCCGCTGCCCTGGGTCGCCCGCTGCGCGACGTATTGGCCGAAGCAGCCTCGCTGGCGGAACGAGACGTGCAGTGATCCCTCCCTTCGTCGACGCGCAGTTCGTCGACGATCATCCCGAAGCTGTTCTGGCCGACGTGCGTTGGTACCTCGACGGCCGCGATGGCCGCGCCGCGTTCGAAGCAGGCCACATCTCCGGCGCGGTGTGGGTCGACCTCGACCATCAACTCGCCGGCCATGACCAGCCTGCCACAGAAGGCCGCCACCCCTTCCCGGCACCCGCCGACTTTGCTGCAGCCATGGGCTCATTGGGAATTGCCAACGACACCGTCGTCGTCGCCTACGACGACACTGGCGGGCTGACAGCCGGACGACTGGCCGTGATGTTGCGAATGCTCGGCTGCAATGCAGCGGTGCTGATCGGCGGACTGGACGCGTGGCCCGGCCCGACCGAGACCGGGCCGGCGCGCGCCCCCTCACCCGCCGAGTTCCGCGCCACCGACTGGCCGGCCGATCGCCTCGCCGACGCCGACGAGGTCGAGCGCATCGTTGCTGCGGGCGGGGCTGCTATCGACGCGCGTTCACACGAACGATTTCTCGGCGACGTCGCTTTGATCGACAAGCTGCCCGGGCACATCCCTGGGGCACGCAGCGCTCCGTGGTCGGCGGTGCTCGGTGCAGAGACCACGCCGAGATCCCCCGAGGAGCTCCGCGATCACTACCGGCGGCTGGGCGCCGGCGATGGCAGCACCACCGTCGCGTACTGCGGGTCGGGTGTCAGCGCATGCATGAACGTGCTGGCAATGGAGCACGCCGGGCTCGGCACGCCGCTGCTCTATGTGGCCAGCTGGTCTGGATGGTCGGCCGAGCCGAGCCGCGAGGCCGCAACCGGTGAGTGAACTCGCACTCGACGTGCTGCACGATCTGCGGCGTCGTCGCAAGAGCCGCCGTCTCGGCGACATCGAGTGGTTCGACGCCGCCTATCGCGTGTACCTCGTCGCCCTGTTCGGCGGCGGCACCGTGCTGTGGATCAGCAGTTCGATAAGCGACACAACCGTGTCCGACCAAGCCGTCGCCGACATCGCCCGGAACGGCCCGGCGTTGCTCGGCATCATCACTGCAGTCGCATTTCTCGCTGCGCTGCGCAGCGGGGCGCAGGGCGGCCCGCTGGCTTTGGAAGCACCCGACGTCGCCTACGTCATGCTGTCTCCGGTCGATCGGATGCGCGCGCTCCTGCGTCCGGTCACGCAACGGGTTCGTAGCGCCGCGGCGCTGGCCGCGACCTTCGGGGCGATCGTCGGTCAGTTGGCCGGCAGGCGACTGCCGGGCACGCCCGTCGCCTGGGCGGCCAGCGGGGCGGCATTCGGTGTCACGACAGCATTGTTGTGGGCAGGCACCGCGCTGATCGCCCATGCCATCCGGCTACCCCTGTGGCTGGCCACGTCCATCGGCCTCACTGGCGTGGCATGGCAGAGCGTGGCGCTGGCCTGGCACGTACCGGGGCCTGCCAACCTCGACGGAAGCCTGGCCATGTGGGGCTGGCGACAACACCCGATCGACCTCGTCGCACCGTTGCTGGCTGTCGTGGTGGTACTCGTCGGCGTCAGCATGCTGCAACAAACGTCGCTCGATGCTCTCGCCCGGCGCAGCAGCCTGGTTGCCCAACTGCGTTTCGCGGTGACCATGCAGGATCTGCGCACGGTCATTCTGCTGCGCCGCCAGCTGAACCAGGAGCAAACGCGTGGCACACCGTGGGTCTCGGTACCTCGCTGGGTCAGGCATCCGATCGCCCGGCGCGGCATCGCCGGTATGGCCCGATTCCCGGCGACACGAGTGGTGCGCATGACGGCATTCGCGGCCATGGCAGGCGCGCTGCAGGCGACGGTCGTGCGCGGCACCACGCCTGCGCTCCTCGGCACGGCTTTGATGCTGTTCGTGCTCGGCCTCGAAGCGATGGAGCCGCTGTCGCAAGAGGTCGACCAGCCCGACCGCACCGACAGCCTGCCCATCGAGCGCGGCGAACTGATGATGCGCCACCTCATTGCCCCTGCCATCGCCCTCGTGCCGTTCGCCGTGGTTGCGGCGGCCGGCGCGGTTGCCGTGCTCGGCACAACGCGGGCCATCGTCCCCGCGGCGATCCTGGCGTTGCCTACCGTCCTCGCCGGGGCCGGCGGCGGGGTGGTCAGCATCGTCCGGGACGCACCAGACCCCGCCAAGGGCACCGCACAACAGGCATTCGTTCCCCCCGAGATGGCAGGCATCTCCAGCGCAATGCGCATCGGCCTGCCGATTCTGGTCAGCGGCCTCGCTGCTAGCACGGTGTTGCTCGTTCGTCAGGCCGAGCGCACGGGCAACTCGCCGACCGGTGCTGCGCTCCGCGGTGCGATCGGTGCAAGCCTGCTGATCTTCCTGATCGGCTATTGGGTGCGGCGGCGCGACCAGTGGCGCCGCAAGTTCCGCCAGTTCCTGTCCGACGGCCAGTCCTACACCAAGCAGCGGAGCAACCCGGCATGACCCAACTGGCGACTCGCCAACTGATGAAGACCTATGGCGATCGGCCGGCGCTCGAGCCGTTGACGCTCGACATCGATTCCGGGCAGAAGGTGGCCCTGGTCGGCCACAACGGCAGCGGCAAGACGACATTGATGAAGATGGCAGCGGGATTGCTCGACCCCACCGAAGGCAGCGTGCAGATCGGCAAGCACGAGGCCGGCAGCCAAGAGGCTCGACGGCTGCTGTCGTGGCTCAGTGATTCGCCGACCTTCTACGACGACCTGTCACTGTGGGAGCACCTCGAGTTCGTTGCCCGGTTGCACGGCGTCACCGACTGGCAGGGGCGCGGCGAGGAACTGCTCGAGCAGATCGGCCTCGCCCCTCGTCGCGACGACATCCCCACGACCTTCAGCCGCGGCCTGCGCCAGAAGGCGGCAATCACCCTCGCATTCATCCGTCCGTTCCAGCTGATGCTGGTCGACGAGCCGTTCGTGGGCCTTGACGAGCCGGGAAAGCAAGCTCTCATGGGCATGCTCGATGCTGCGTCGCAGCGCGGTGCAACGATGGTGATCGCCACGCACGAGCTGGCCTTCGTGAAGCAGGTCGGCCGCTTGTTGGCGCTGCGCGACGGCGCATTGGTGTACGACGGCGCGCCTGCCGACACTGACGTGCACGCTCTCGTCCTGCCCAGTTGATTCAAACTTGCGGCAATCGTCGACAACGTCTCGCCTGACGTGATCGAATCGGGCGTCGCGGACACTACGCTCTCGGTCCATGCAGGAATTCGAATCGATCAGCGCCTCGTCCTACGATCCGTCGGCTCTCGCCACGAAGCTGACCGCCAAGGCCGCAGAGGGCTGGTCGGTCGTCGCCATTGTCCCGACGGGCGGCGATGTCACTGCGTTCATGACACGCGACAAGGGTGGCGAGGGCGACTCGGCAAAGTCCAGCGAGCCGGCGAAGGCGACCGATGTGATCGCCGTCGGGTCCACCGCGGTCGAGAAGGCGCCCGATGACGACAAGGACGACGAAAAGGACGACGACAAGGACGACGACAAGGGAGCGGACGATTCCGCGGCACCCATGTTGCCCGCCAGGACCGACTCGGAGCCCAAGGTCGAAGCCGTCAGCGAGCCGTCGGGCTGGGCAATCGCCCCCGAGCCCGCCACGCCGACAGCCGAGCCGACCGAGATCCAGCCCACCCTGTCACCGACGTCGACCTACCAACCAGCACCGGCCCCCGGCCAAGAGCCGAAGCCCGCTGCCGCAACACCAGCAGCCGTTGCGACGCCGGCCGCGGTTGTCGCACCGACACCCGATCCGGCACCAGCGCCGGCGGTGCCAGCGGGCTGGTATGCCGATCCAGCCGGGCGCTTCGAGCTGCGCTATTGGGATGGCAGCACCTGGACCGAGCACGTGTCGCGCGCCGGCCAACAGTTCACCGATCCGCCGGTCGCCTGACGCGATAGGCGACACACAACCGATCGGGCAGCGAAGCCCGATCCCCGACGACGCTCACTAGCCTCGACTCGAATGCGCGCCACATCGGTCGGTCACGCCGGCATCTTGATCGACACAATCGATGGCACCATCTTGTGCGACCCGTGGTTCCTGCCGGCTTTCTTCGGATCATGGTTCGTGTTCCCACGCAACGATCAACTCTCTGCTGAGTTGATGCACCGCATCGAGCACCCCACGTTCCTCTACATCTCGCATCTTCACGCGGACCATCTCGACGAGCCATGGCTGAGCGAACACGTCGACCGCAACACGACGGTGCTCGTGCCAGGATTCCCGACACACGAACTGGAGCGCCGAATCCGGGCCCTCGGGTTCGACAACATCGTTCGCACGACCGATGGCCAGGAGATGGCGGTGGGTCCGAATCTGCGGATCGCCATCCACGTCGAGACCAGCATCACCGACGGCCCAGGGGGCGATAGTGCCCTGGTGGTCAGCGACGGCACGGCGCGTCTGGTGAACCAGAACGACTGCCGCACCGACGACCTCGACGCGCTGAGATCGCACGGTCCGATCGATCTGCACTGGCTGCAGTACAGCGGTGCGATCTGGTACCCGATGGTGTACGACGAGCCACCCGAGCGCATGCGCGATCTGGTCGATGCCAAGGTGGCTAGCCAGTTCGCCAGGGCCATGCGCTACGTCCAGGCGCTCGACGCGACCGCCGTGGTGCCCAGCGCAGGACCGCCGGCGTTCCTCGACCCCGAACTGTTCGGCCTCAACATGATCACGGGCGACGAGCTCAGCATCTTTCCGGACCAGCCCACGTTCATGAGCCGGCTGGCCACCGCAGGCCGCCGCGGCGTGCTGGCGATCCCGGGCACGGCGATCGATTTCACGACCGATTCACTCACCGTCACGCATCCGATCGCCGATGAGGTCGTCGACGCGATCTTCCACAACAAAGCCGACTACCTCCGGCGGTACCAGGCCGACTGGATGCCGTGGCTCACCGACATGCATCGTCACTGGAACCCGCCCAGCACCGATCTGCTGGCGACGCTGAAGACATGGTGGGAGCCGCTACTGGCCATGTGCCCGGCGTTGCGAAGTGGCATCGGGGATTGCTGCCTGCTTCGCGCCGGAGATCTCGACGTGATCATCGACTTCCCGAACGGGGAGGTCCGCGAGTTCGCCGGCGAGGAACATGCCTTTCGTTTCGAGATTCAGCGCGAGCTGGTCGAGACCGTGGCTGCCGAACGTTCCGTCGACTGGAGCAACGCGTTGTTCCTGTCGTGCCGGTTCCGGGCGTGGCGGTCGGGCGCCTTCAACGAGTACCTCTACAACTTCTTCAAGTCGCTGTCACCCGAGCGCATTCGCCGCGCCGAAGCAGAGGCCCGCCGGCAACTCGACCCGCAGCGCAGCGACCTGGCCGGCGAGGAGATCCGCATCGGCGACTACATGGTCGAGCGATTGTGTCCGCACCGCCAGGCCGACCTCAGCGTGTTCGGCGAGATCGAGGAAGGCGAGCTGGTTTGCACCCTGCATGGTTGGCGATTCGATCTCGAAACCGGTCGTTGCTTCACGGCCGACGATCGGCCACTGCGGATTCGACGTGTGGAAAACTAGGTCAAGACCACCTTCAAACGTGCCGATACAGGGGTCATGGGAAGATCTGGGGGACGTCGCATCGGGCTCGGCACCGACTGGTCATCGATCCTCGACGAATGGTTGTCGATGATTCGGATCGATGCCGGCCAGCAACTCGACCTCAGCATCGTCGACGCGGCGACCGGTGTAGTCGAGGCGTTGCACACCCGTCAACGCGGACTTCGCGGCGCGCTGCGACGATTCGGCAACACGCTGGGCGACCTGGGCTGGCCACTCGATCAGTTGAACAACTGGCTCGCAGCCCTCTCGACGCTGACCGGGCGCTCGCAACGTGCCGACCTGCGGTCGTTCGAGTCCCTCGCTGCGTTCGCTGAGGGGTGGGCGGAACGGTACGTGCGCGGTGCGCACTCGGGAAGCTGCATCGACGCCGTCACCGGTCTGGCCACCCCTACGGTGTTGCGACTGCGGTTGAAGGAGGTCTACCAGCACTGCCAGGCCTTCGGCATCACGCCCTCCGAGGCGTATTGCTTCGTCGTGATCGATGCCGACACCGACGACCTCGCGCCATTCGAGCGCGACGCCGTGATGGTCACCACGGCTGGTGTCATCGGCGACATCTTCTTCGCCGGCGAGACGGTGATCCGTCACCGTGGTCGGGTGATCGTGCTGGCCAGCAAGTCAGACTCGACCCGTCAGCGCACCGTGGCACTGATGGAGGCGTTGCAGGCTGCTCCGATCACCCGCTCTGCCGACCTCTCGGTGTGGACCGACGAGTTGCCGACTTCGACGATCGCGCTCGACCGCCATCTTCGTGAACTGGTCGGTTGATCGCGGCTAGCTGTGCACCCACACGGTGGTGCGCATCGGCACGAGATTCTGCTCCCAGATGAAGTCCATGGCTCCGGTGCTGAGGCGCACGCAGCCGTGCGATACCGGTACGTTGGGCACGCTGGTCATGCCGTGGATCGCAATCCCGCCGACGAAGTACTTCGGCCGGTAGATCTTTCCGAGGTCGCCTTCCCACCAGCCCTCGGGGCGTTCGCGGGTGGTGCGGAACAAGCCGTCGGGTGTCACGGCATCGCCTTTTTCGATCTTGGTCGGATCGTTCTTGTTGACCGCCTCGTAGGCGATGCCGCTTCCGGTCGATGTGTTGAACGCCCACTGAGTCTTGCCATCCACCACGATGAACAGCAACTGCTTGGCCTTGTCAACCTCGACGAGCGTGCCGGTGTCGGCCATCGCACGAGCCTTCTCGACGAAGTTGGCCAAGTAATCGGCAGTGACTTGGTCGACCAGGCCATCGGCGGGCAGGCCGATGTACTTCTGGAAGGCCATGACCGCCTGTTTGGTGGTGAAGCCGTACTCGCCGTCGGCACCGGCGTTCCAGAAGCCGAGCTGCAGCAGCCTGGCCTGAATGGCCGCTGTTGCTTCGCCGCTACGGCCGCCGACGGCTTCCAGCGCCACCGCGGACGCACCCACGATCTCGACGTTGGGCGGCAAGGTCGTGGTGGTAGTGGTCGCCTCGGCCGTCGTTGTGGGGGCTTCGGTCGTGGTGGGTGCCTCAGTGGTGGTGGGCGGCAACGTGGTGGTCGTCGCAACCGTCGTGGCCGGCTCGGTCGGCGCGCTGATGACCAGGTCTGCCGCTGTCGGTGCGGGCAACCCGGACAACGTGATCGGCGGAGGAATGGTCTGGGCGGCAACCAACGCACCGTTCTGCGAGCACGATGACAACAACAGCGCCAACGCAGGAACCAGCATCGGCAAGGATTGGGACACAGTTCGCCGATTCATCTCGTCGAATTTTACCCCATGCACGCTTCAGAACGACGGCAACTCGAACCAGATCGTCAGCGCATATTTCACACCGCTGGCCAGCTGGGCCGTCTCATGCGGATGAGTGACCAACGAGGGCCATGCCAGCATCTCGCCGATGCCCACACCAGAGTTGTCGAAGCCCTGTCTGGGAAAGACCAGGCCTGCTCCGGAGTAGCCGTCGGTGAGTTTGATCGAACCCGACACCTGGGCGACGTCGTGATGGATGCGCAAGGACTCCTGCTCGCCGGCCGCGTAGCGAATGACGAATGCGTCGCGCAGGCCGTAGTAGTCGACATACGGCCACACCGTTTGCAACTGGGGCCAGATGCGGCTGCCGAAGTCTTCCTGCACTGTCTCGAACAGCCGTGGGCTGATCACGGCCAGTGAAACCTCGTGACCAGGTACGGGGTCATCGGGCTGCGGCTCGAATGTTCCCATGGCCTCGGCGGCTCGGACCAACGTTGCGCAGAACTGTGGCGTCCAGCACGGCACGACCAGCAGGTCAGGACCGACCACGGAGATCCCGGTGCGTTCATCGATTGCACCTTGGTATCCGAACAGTTGCTGCAGATCGTCGAACATCTGCAAGATCGTGTCAGAGATCGGCAGCGGTCAGCACCCACGCTGTGCGCGGCATTCGCTCGAAATCGAACAAGTCGAGCAGTTCCGGGGCCATGACTGCCTGCCCTCGTGTATCGATGCCGATGCTGGCCGCCAGTCGCGCGCACACATCTCCTGGCGTCAGGCCGCGGCCGGCCAGGTCGTCGAGGCTGACTGCTCCATGGCGCTTGGCCAGGCGCGTACCATCCGGCGCGAGCACCAGTGGAACGTGCGCGTACTGCGGTACCGGCAGGTCGAGGAGGCGATGCAGCGTGATCTGCCGAGGCGTCGACGTGACCAGATCGTCGCCGCGCACCACCTCAGTCACTCCCTGTGCGGCATCATCGATCACGACGGCCAGGTTGTAGGCGGGCACACCGTCGTTGCGCTGCAACACGAAATCGTCAGCGCGACCCGACTGCGGTCCACAGAATCGATCGTCGAACGACTCGTCCAGTCCATCGCTTCTCAGCCGCAATGCCGGCCGGCGGCCGGCGGCGCGCAACGTGCGGCGCTCGAAGTCACTGAGATGCCGGCATGTCCCTCGATAGCTCCCGTCGACATCGACACCCTGGGGTGCCTCGGCGGCCAGGCGGATCTCGCTGCGGCTGCAATAGCACTCGTAAACGAGCCCGACTTCTTGCAGACGGTCGATGGCCTGGCGAAACCGCCCGAACCGCTCCGATTGGCGGACGACGTCGCCATCCCAGTCAATACCGATGCTTCGCAGCGACGCGAGCTGGTCGGTTTCGTGGCGCGGGGACGAGGTGACGCGGTCGAGATCCTCCATCCGCACGATGAACTCACCATCGCGCTGTCGAGCCATCAACCAGGCCACCAACGCTGTCCGCAGATTGCCGAGATGCAAAGAGCCAGTGGGAGAAGGAGCAAATCGGCCGCGCACCTGCTCATTCTCACTGGTCGAGCGGTCGTTGCGGCGTCCAACTAATCGAGATAGGCCTCACGCCGAGGCCTGTACAGGCCGATAAGAGATCAGCGCAGAGTGCGCTCAGCAACCAAGGAGCACGCGGTGGCGGAGGCGGAATCGCCAACGATGGTCAATCAGGACGCATGTCTACGAGAACGGGCCCTGGTGCCCGTGATCGCCAACATTGCCATTGCGCCGTTTTGGCTGATCCCCTTCACCGTGCTGGTCAGCGTGCTGACCAGGGCCGAGAACGAGACCGTGCGCCTGCAGAGCTGGATCGGCGCGGCGCTGCTGTCCACCTGCCTGTTGACGGCCGGCGTCACCGCTCATCGCCGCCACGCCGGTTCACCAACACCGCGGTGGATCGTCATGCTGCTGCGAGCCGGCCTGGGATCGATGGGTGTCGTGTTCGGCATGACCACCTGGGTTGCCAGCCCCGCATCGATCGAAATGGTGATGCTCTTCGCCGTGTTCCCCACCACCGCCAGTGCGATCGCAGCGATGCTCACCGCCGGGCGGCGCGACATGTTCGTGAGCCTGCTTGTGCCGATGGCGGTGATGTCGGCGTTCACACTGGCGACATCGGTCGACCTGAGGTTGCGCGGCCTGGCCCTGCTGTGGGTGTTCTACTCGGCGGCATTGACCGTGATTCATTCGACGCTCAGCAAGACGGTGCGGACCGCCATCTTGCTGCAGAAGACGAGCGAGGACCTGCTGGTCGAGATCGAGCGCGACCAGGCCCAACTGACCGAGACGAATGCCCAGCTCGCTGTATCGATCGAACAGCTCACTCACCAGGCGACGCACGACGCGCTGACCGGCCTCCTCAACCGCCGCGGGATGTTCGAGACACTCGAGGCAATGCTCACCGAGATCGCGACGCAGCCCGTCGGCGTGCTGTTCTTGGATCTCGACCGCTTCAAGGCGGTCAACGACACATTGGGTCATCGTGGCGGGGATCACTTCTTGCGGATCGTCTCGGACCGGATCGAGCGCTGCCTGCAAGGCGCGGGAATCGCCGGCCGAATCGGTGGCGACGAGTTCGTGGTCGCGCTCCCCGGTGCCGACGAACGGACCACAGTCGCCGTTGCCCACCAGTTGCAAGGTGTTCTCAGCCAAGCGATTCACGCGGCGGGGCGCGAGCTGCCCTCGTCGGTCAGCATCGGCATCGCCCACGCTCCGACACACGGCCAGAACGTCAGCGAGGTGTTGGCCAACGCCAACGTTGCGCTCTATCAGTCCAAGACATCGGGTCGCAGCAGAGTCACCCACTTCGACACCGAGTTGGCGCGCGAGAACAAGGACCGGATCGACCTCGAGTTGCGCCTGCGCCGCGCCATCGACGACGGCGACATCGTGCCCTTCTTCCAGCCCGAGCTCGACGCCAGTTCAGGGATGATCGTAGGCGCCGAACTGCTGGCGAGGTGGGTGCAACCGAACGGCACGATCATCGCCGCGCACGACTTCATGGAGTTGGCGGTGCGCGCCGGGCTGCTCGACCGCGTGACCGAGCGGGTCTTCGGCGGCGCACGTCGCCAGATTCGTCGCCTCGCAATACTCGGCCTGCCGGAGGGGTTCCGATTCCGCGTCAACCTCGCACCCCATTCGACCGAGCGTCCGTGGCGCGACAACCCCATCGACCTGCTCGTCAACGGCATCGATCCGCACCTGTTGACCGTCGATGTGCGCGAATCGTTCGTGACGGTCGATCTCCCGTCGGCCGCCTCGAACCTGTCGGAATTCCGGGCACGCGGCGGTCGCGTCTGCCTCGACGATTTCGCCCAAGGTGTGTCATCGCTCAGCATGCTGCGTCGGCTGCCGCTCGACGAGGTCCGAATCGATCGCATCTCGATCGACACCATCACGACACATCCCCACGATCGTGCGATCGTGCGATCGATCATCGCCCTGACGCGCGAGATCGGCCTCGAGGTCACCGCCGACGGCGTGGAGACCGGTGCCCAGGCCGATGCGTTGATCGCCCTCGGTTGCGTTCGGCAACAGGGTCACCTCTACGCTCCGGCGCTGTCGGAGGAAGGCTTCGAGAACTACCTGTTGCGCCGGCTCGCCGAGCAGTACGTGCGGGCCGCCGACACCCGGCCGACCTGGAACACGCACGAACTGACCTGACCACGCGACTCAGGTCACACCGCTGCGAATCGGGACTTCTGGGCCTTCTCGCCGTGGTCAGGACCGGTACGTTGAGGACAATGGTCGCAGTATCGGTATTGGCAATGGAGCGCTTCTTCGCGCTCCTCGCCCTGCTGGCCGGCGGCCTGGCGATCGCGGTGCTCGCCGCCCGCCTGGTGCCGGCCGCCGCCCGCCTGGACGAGCTGGTGCGACCCGTTCGGCTGTGGCTGGCCTGGCTGATCGCCGGTGTCGCAATGGCCGGAAGCCTCTACTTCAGCGAGAACGCCAAATTCGTTCCTTGCAAGCTGTGCTGGTTTCAACGCATCGCTATGTACCCCCTGGCCGTGCTGTTGTTGATCGCCGCGGCACGACGCGACCACTCGATCCGCCGCTACGCCGTGCCGCTCGCAGCGATCGGTGCAGTGATCTCGGCGTATCACTACCTGATCGAATGGCGCCCATCACTCGGCACCGGAACGTGCGACATAGCCGCACCATGCACGGTGCCTTGGTTCCGCCAGTTCGGCTTCGTGTCGTTGCCGTTCATGGCGCTGTGCGGGTTCGTCGCGATCGTTGCACTGCTGACCCTCGACCGATCCCACAAGGAGACCTGACCATGCCTACGTCAACCAGACCGGCAGCACGTCCGTCAACCCGTCCGCCTGCCCGTCCGTCACCAACCAACAACAAGCCACTGTGGCTGTGGGCCGCCATCGTCGGAGTCGTGGCCATCGCACTCGGCATCGCCGTGTGGTCGACCAGCGGCAGCGACACGACCGTCAGCCAGGGCACGACGGCGATCGACAACTCCCGTAGCTCCGCAGCGGAGAGCCAGCCGGTAACGGTCGACGGAGTTGCGTTGCCGCCGCCGCCGGAGGCGGGCGCCGACACGGCAATCGGCCTGACCGTGCCCACGCTGCACGGCTTTCAGTTCGACGGAACGCCGCTCGACATCACACCCGGTGGCCGCGCCAAGATGGTCGTCTTCCTGGCTCACTGGTGCTCGCACTGCAACGCTGAGATACCGGTGCTCCGCGCTTGGGCCGAGGCAGGCGGCGTGCCGGCGGACCTAGACATCATCGGTGTCTCGACGGCTGTCAGCGTGCAGCGCGAGAACTACCCGCCGAGCGAGTGGGTGGTCGCCAAGGAATGGGCTTGGCCGGTAATGGCCGACAGCGCCAACTCCGACGCCGCAATCGCCTACGGCGTCGGAGCGTTCCCGAATTTCGTGGTCGTAGGCGCCGACGGCACGGTGAAGGTGCGTTCGTCGGGCGAACTACCCGCTGCGG
>JANOCR010000310.1:0-11072 GCA_031412355.1 Ilumatobacteraceae bacterium
GTCGGCGTTGACGATCTCGACGGCGTTGATCAGCCTGCGCAGCCGACCGGTCAGTTCAGGACGTGTTTCTGCCGGACACTTGCCCAGGTGCACCACGACCAGCTCGCGATCAGGTACCACGACGCAGAACTGACCCTCATAGCCGTGACAGGCCAGACTGCCCGGCAGATCGCTCCACATCCACCAATGGTGGCCGTAGTCGAATCCGTCCTCGTCGCTGGCGACGAACGTGCGAGCGCTGTCGCACCAGCCCTCGGGCAGCAGTCGTCGACCATCGACCACCCCGTCGTTGCGGTAGAGCTCGCCGAACCTTGCGAAGTCGCGAGCTGTGGCGTAGACGTACGACGATCCGACGAACGTGTCGCGACCGTCGAACTTCGGTAGCGCGCTGCGCATGCCCGCCGGCTCGAACAGCCGCTCGCGTAGGAACCGCTCCATGCCGCCGCGGCCCCCACCGACGACATCGCCGATGATCCGACAGATGATGTTGGTCGTGCCGCTGGAGTAGTTCCACGTCGAGCCAGGTCGGTCGATCAGCGGCAGCGACGCCGCGTACGCGGCCATGTCGTGTTGGCCGGCGCCGAACAACATCTCCAGGCAATGGCTCACAGAGTCGTCGATGTAGTCCTCGACCCACTCGAGCCCGGGCCGCATCTCCAGCAGGTTGCGCATGGTGACCGCCTCCTTCGGCGTTCCCCGCCAGCTCGGCACAGCCGCTGGTCGATCAAGTTCGAGGCGTCCGTCACCGACAAGGACCCCGACAGCAGCGTGGGTGATGCTCTTCGCCATGCTCCACGACACCAACGTGGTGTGTTCGGTGACCGGCCCGCCGGCACCGAAGATCGAATCTGGCTGCGATCCGTAGCGTTCGACGACCAATTCGCCGTTCTGGACCACCAGGAGTGCCAGGCTGACACCGTGGGGTGCGTCGTCAGCGAACAACTCGTCGGCGATCGTCAAGATCGTGTCGTTCACGGAGACGTACCGTAGCGAGATTGGGTCGAATGACTTATTTCGGATCGACCCGGCCACTGTTACAACTGCCCTATGGGACGGAACCATAGGGCACGGTGGTCTGCTATTGGCGCGGCTGTTGCAGTCAGCCTTGGCGCGGGCGGACTGATCACGTTCGCGGCGGCTGCGGGCGGTACTGCGTCGACATTCACACCGATCACGCCGTGTCGTTTGCTCGACACGCGCCCGGAGGGTCCGGCCACGGGAGAACCCGCGCCGCGATCCACGCCACTCGGCCAGGGTGAGACGCTGACCATCACTGCTCGGGGAGATTTCGGCAACTGCAGCGCCCTTTCGCCCACCGCAACCGGGGCCGTCCTCAACGTCACGACCGTCAACGCAACGGCCAGCGGGTTCCTCACCGTGTGGCCGGCAGACAAGGCAAAGCCGCTGGCCAGCAGCCTCAACTGGGCCGCAGGGCAGGGTGCAACGCCGAACCAGGTGACCACAGGTCTCGACGCATCCGGCCGGCTCAGCCTGTTCAACAACGCGGGCACTGTCGACGTGATCGTTGATGTCGTCGGCCTGTACGAGCCTGCTTCCGCCGGAGGCGGCGGAGTTGGTCCGGCGGGTCCCGCCGGTGCAACTGGCGCCCAGGGTGCAACTGGCGCCCAGGGGCCGGCCGGCCCTGCAGGTGGCCCAATCGGCCCACAGGGTGATCCGGGCCCACAAGGGACTCAGGGTATGGCTGGGACACAGCTGATGACCTCGGCAAACCCGGACCCGACAGCCGGTGGTCGGTACTCGTCGATGAAGCTGGATACCACCGGGAACCCGGTGATCAGTCACTACGACCCGTCGCTCGGCGACCTGAAGCTGACTCGCTGCTACGACCCGGCTTGCGCGGTTGCGCACACGAATGTCGTCGACGACGGCGGGCTCCTCAACGACACCGTCGGTCAGTACACGTCACTCGCTCTGGACTCCAACGACTTCGCAGTGATCAGCTACTACGACGTCACGAACGGCGCCTTGAAGGTGGCCCATTGCGGCAACCTCGACTGCGTCGACAACGTCACGGTCAGCACGGTCGACGACACCGGCGACCGCGGCCAGTACACCTCGCTTGCGCTCGACGCCACGGGCAACCCGGTCATCAGCTACTACGACGCAACCGGCGGCAGGCTCATGCTCGCCCACTGCAACGACGGCAACTGCGAGGGTGGCAACGACGCCCCGGCAAGTCCGGTGAACACCAGCGAAGCTGCCGACATTGTCGGTCAATACAGTTCGCTGGCGCTAGACCTGTTCGACCAGCTCCCCACGATCGCCTACTACAACGCCACTGACGGCGATGTGCGTCTGGTGCACTGCAGCAACGCTGCCTGCACTGGCGTTCAGAGTGGCCCGTTGGTCGATGGAACAACCGCTCATGTCGGAGCCTACCTCTCGATGGCCCTCGACCTCGCCAGCAATCCCGTCATCGCCTACTACGACGCCGACTTCCAGGCTCTGAAGGTCGCTCGCTGCGACGACGTGGCGTGTGCTGCACCTGTCGTCAACTTCGCCCTCAGCGGCTTCACCGGTCAGATCGACACGTCGATCGCCTTGGACGCCAACGACTTCGCGGTGGTCAGTTACATCGACAACTCGAACGTGATACTTGGCCAGACCTTCATGCGGATCGCTCGCTGTTTGGACCTGGGGTGCACCGCCGTTGACTCGGAAACACCGGATCCGCTCATCGGCGACTTGCCCTTCAACACGTCGATCGTGCTCGATGTGTACGGCAACCCGACGATCAGTCGATTCGACAGCATTTTCTCCAAGCTCACGGTCACACACTGCACCAACGCGATGTGCAGGCCACACGTCAGGCTGATCTCCGCCCCCTAACTATCCGAGATCCCCCCCAACATCATGTGAGCGCCTGAACCTCGGCGGTGGTTCGGCGCTCACATGATGCGCGTATGTCCACAAGCGAGGGGGCGTGGTGGGCAAGACTGAATCCGTGGACGTCGCAACAGCGCTCGGCACCTATCTCGACATCGTCGACACGTCGGCGCCGGGGCTGATTGAAGGGCTGTACGTCGTCGGCTCGTACGCCCTCGATGACTGGCAACCCGGCCGAAGCGACATCGACATAGTCGCGGTGCTGGCAGAGCCTGCCACCGACGACGACTTCGCCACGTTGCGCACGGCACACGCGTTGCTCGACGAACGACAACCGCAACCGCGCATCGACGGTCCGTACCTGGCGTGGGCGGACCTGATCGCGGCTCCCGCTACCGGTCTGCACCGGCCGTGGACCCTCGAGGGTCAGTTGCACCACGACGGCGAGTGCTTCGAGATCAATCCAGTGACCTGGTACACACTGGCCACCTACGGGGTGACCGTACGGGGCCCCGCCGCGGAGAAGCTCGAGATCTGGCACGAGGTAGAGGATCGCGTCAGGTTCGTAATCGACAACCTGTCGACCTACTGGTACCGACTCGCCGACTCCGTCGTCGAGGCCTGCGAGGAGCCGGCATCGTCGTTCGACCTCGCATCGTTCGAATGGTGCGCGCTCGGCGCCCTGCGGCTGCATTACACGGCCTTCACCGGCGACGTCACCTCGAAAAGCGGGGCCGGCGAATACGGAATCGTCGTTACGCCCGACTACATGCACGACACCCTTCGCGCCGCGCTCGACATACGGGCCGGCGGCGAGGGCGAGGTGACCACCAAGATGATGTTGGGCGCGGCCGACGTGATCAGTTGGACGGTGAACGAGGTACGCCAGGCAGCGGCGTAGCGTCGCGGTCGATCCACTTGTGGCCGACATCGGGCACCGGGCCGGTGGCAAGTGCGATGGCCTCGTCGATGGTGTGGGCCCGTTGCGCCAACATGCGATGCGAATCGCGGACGAAGCCCGCCGTGACGGCGTTGAACATCCAATCGAACATCGGACCCCAATAGCCGTCGATGTCGAGCAACACGATTGGCTTTGCAATCAGACCCAACTGGTTCCAGGTCAATGCTTCGGCGAACTCGTCGAGAGTTCCGAAACCACCCGGAAGCACGATGAATCCGTCGGACAGGTCGGTGAGACGCGCTTTGCGGTCGTGCATGGTCGGCACGACCTCGAGGCGAGTCAAGCCTTCGTGCGCCACTTCGGCGCGCATGAGCTGCTCGGTGATGACGCCGATGACCTCGCCATCCGCAGCGAGGGCGCTGTCGGCAACGAGCCCCATCAGCCCGACGTGGCCGCCGCCGTACACCAGCCCGATGCCGCGATGGGCCATGGCGGACCCGAGTTGTTGTGCCGCCTCACCGAACGACGGCGATGTGCCCGCATTCGACCCGCAGTACACGCAGATGCGCGTGGTTGGTTCGGAACGCATACCAAAGCCTGACACGTCACGCGACCGGCGACATGCCTCGTTTCGGAGATCGACCACACATCGCTAGCCTCGGAATCGATGCAGGACCACCGTGATGACCCTGGGGTTGACCCTGGGCATGATTCCGATGCCGTTGTGGCGACACCCGATCTCGCCGCTGCAGCCGACACGATCGAGATCGCCGGCAGCGTGGTCGGCAAGGCGATTCGCCATCTCGCGGCCAGCGGCGGCCCCGATCGAAACCAGGTGTTGGCGTACGACGTGGCTCACGCTGCGGCTCAGGTCGCAGCAGCCAGGGCCATGCTCGACTACGGCTCGAAGGGCGACATCGAAGCCCGCCTCACGTGCGCGTTCGTCGCCGACGTGGTTCACGATCTCATCACCCGGCTGTGCGGCCGCGAGGCGATGTGGGGACTCGAGAAGGCTCCATTGCGCGACACCCATTCGTTCCTCGACAACTTCCGCGCGCCAGCATTCATCGCCGCGCTCGCCGGCGAGCCCGGGCCGCGACATCTCGACAGCGAGTTCGAGATGGTGCAAGACACGTTCCGCTCGTTCGCCGACAACGAAATCGCCCCTCGCGCCGAGCATGTGCATCGCGACAACGGCGACGTGCCCGAAGACCTGATCGCCGGCCTGGCCGAGATGGGCGTCTTCGGTCTCAGCGTGCCGGCCGAGTACGGCGGGTACAGCGAAGGTGGAGATGGCGAGTACATCGCCATGGTCATCGCCACGGAGGAATTGAGCCGCGGCTCGCTGGGCATCGGGGGATCACTGATCACCCGTCCCGAGATCTTGACCCGGGCGCTCGTCAAGGGCGGCACGGAAGCGCAGAAGCACCACTGGCTGCCGAAGTTGGCGACAGCCGAGGTGATGGCAGCGGTCGCAGTCACCGAACCCGACTTCGGAAGCGACGTGGCCGGCATCAAGGTCACAGCGACGGCCGCAGCCGGCTCGAGCGGTGAACCCGGATATGTGATCAACGGCGTGAAGACCTGGTGCACGTTCGGTGCCCGCGCAGACGTGCTGATGCTGCTGGCGCGCACCGATCCCGACCGCACCAAGACCCACCGTGGGCTCAGCTTGTTCATTGTGCCGAAGCCCCGCGGCGAGGGCCACGGCTTCGAGTTCACTCAACCCGCCGCCGCCGGCACCGTAGGCAAGATGGAAGGACGTCCCATCGACACCATCGGCTATCGCGGCATGCACAGCTACGAGATCGCCCTCGACAACTGGTGGGTGCCGGCCGAGAACCTGATCGGCGAAGAAGGCGGCCTTGGCAAAGGGTTCTACTTCCAGATGGAAGGCTTCGAGAATGGACGGCTGCAGACCGCGGCACGTGCGATCGGCGTGATGCAGGCTGCGTACGAAGCGGCATCCGACTACGCGGCAAACCGCACGGTGTTCGGCACACCCATCGGGGATTACGAACTGACACAAGTGAAGCTCGGCAGGATGGCGGTCCTGATCCAGGCCGCTCGCCAGTTCGCATACCACGTCGCAACCCTGATGGCGAAGGGGCAGGGGTCGATCGAGGCGAGCATGGTGAAGGCTTACGTCTGCAAGGCCGCTGAATGGGTGACCCGCGAGGCGATGCAGATTCACGGCGGGTACGGATACGCGGAGGAGTACTCAGTGAGTCGGCTATACGTCGACGCACGGGTGTTGAGCATCTTCGAGGGCGCCGACGAGACGCTGTGCCTGAAGGTGATTGCAAGACGTTTGTGCGACACTTGATAGTTCGACCTACGACTGGTCGTCAGACAGTCGTAGACTAACGAGCAATGACGCTCGACCCAAGGGACGGATCGGCGGGGCTCAGAAGCCTTCGCGGCGCGGTTGGCGCGACCATTCTCTTCACCGCGCTCACGCTGCTCGGCCTGGGCATCGGTTGGGCGTGGCTCTTCCAACGAACCTCACAGAGCTCTGCCGTCGAAGACGCAGGTCGCTACGGCGAGCTCAGCGGCCGGGCGGCACTAGCTCCGTTCATCACCGATGAACTCCTGACGGGCAGCACAGAGGCACTCGACAAGGTGGCGATCGCCGGTCGGGCGCTGATCACCGAGGGTGGCGCCTCCCATGTGAAGATCTGGTCGGCCGAAGGACGAGTGTTGTGGGCCGACGAGGCAGCGCTGATCGGTCGTACGTTCGAATTCGAAGAGGACGAAAAGGAGCTGCTCGACGGCGAGGGAATGCTGGCAAACCTCAGCAAGCTCGACAAGGACGAGAATCAGTTCGAGATCGCCGCTGGCGAAACAAGCCTGCTGCAGGTGTACTTCGGGTGGAAGACCAGTTCCGGCACGCCCATGATCGTTGAGACCTACTACCCGACCAGCCTGGTCGACTCGCGGGCATCCGACCAGAGGCGCAGCTTCCTACCGCTGCTGCTCGGCGGCCTCGGGTTGTTGATCGTGGCTCAGGTCCCGCTCGCCCGCGCCCTGACCCATCGCCTGAAGAAGTTGCAGGCGGAACGCGAACACCTGCTCGAGCGAGTGATCACCTCTAGCGATATCGAGCGACGCCGCATCGCTGCCGAAGTACACGACGGCGCCGTGCAGGAACTGATCGGTATCACGTTCAGTCTTTCTGCGGCCGCCGATGAATCGCCGCCGCCCATGAACGAACGACTCGGCGGATTGGCCGTGGCCACGCGGCACACCGTGCGCAGTCTGCGGTCGCTGCTCAACAGCATCTATCCCGTCGAGATACCCGAGAACGGCTGGGCGGCGGGTCTCGATCCGATCATCGGCGCCCTGCGCGAACGTGGCGTCACGGTCAACGTCAAGGTTCCCGAAGTTCGATTGTCGCCCGCCAACGAGTCGCTGCTGCTGCGGGTCGGGCGCGAGGCGCTGCGCAATGTCGATGCTCATGCCAGGGCATCGGAAGTCACCATCACGATGACGAAAACTGGCAACGCGGTGAAGTTGCTGATCGTCGACAACGGCGTCGGCTTTGACAAGGAAATGGCGGAGACACAGCGGCAAGTGGGCCACCTAGGTCTACAACTTCTGCGCGATCTGTCGGAGGACATGGGTGCGGTTCTGATTGTCGACTCCACACCGGGGTCAGGCACTACCGTGCATCTTGAGTTGGAGGAGAATCGATGATTCGCATCGTGTTGGCGGACGACCACTCGTTGGTCCGGACGGGCCTGTCACAGTTGCTTGACGCGCAGCCCGACATCGAGGTTGTCGGGCTGGCCTCCGACGGTCGCGAGGCGCTGCAACTCGCCCGCGGCCTGACACCCGACGTCGTGCTGATGGATCTGCAGATGCCCATCGTCGACGGCATCACCGCTATTGGCATCCTCGCAGCCAGCAACCCCGAGATCGCTGTGATCGCGTTGACCACGTTCCAGGAGCCTCAACAGGTCACCGCGGCACTCGCCGCAGGCGCGCGCGGCTATCTCGTGAAAGACGTCGAGCCCGAAGTACTGGTGGCCGGCATCCGCGCCGCGGTCAACGGAGGCGCTCCGTTGAGTCCCTCAGTCGCCGCTCAATTGATCCGCAACGCCTCCAGCCAACCGAATTCCGGGGCCTCGCTGACCCAGCGCGAACGACAGATCCTGCGACTCATCGTCGGCGGCCAGAGCAACAAGCAGATCGGTCGGGAACTCGGTATCAGTGAGAAGACGGTGAAGTCGCACTGCGGCCGGCTGTTCCAGCGGATCAGTGTCTCCGATCGCACCCAAGCTGCAGTGTGGGCTACGAAGCACCTGCCGCCAGAGGATGACTGACGACAGGTGGATCGTTCCCGCTTCTAGTTGCAGCTCGCCCCGTCGAGTTGGCGGACCGGCGCAATGGCCGCGCAGGTCGGCGTCGGCAGCACCCGCATGACCCCCCACATTCCACCTTCGGTGAACGGTCTACGGTTGTCGCCGTAGAAGAAGTCACCGGTCTGCGATGCCCGTCCGCCGGCGCCGCCGATGATGTGCACGTCGATCCCTTGATAGGGGGACAAGCCTTGGGTCGAGACCTCCTGCGAGTGTGGCATGTAGGGATCGCGTAGCCAGCTGAGGCCACCGGCGCGGAAGACGTGTGGCTGTTCCGAGCCCGGCGTCGACAGCACGTGGATCCTGACCGGGTCGCCGACGTAGTACTGCAGCACGGGTGTCGCGACGGTGCCGCTGAAGTCGTTCGTTTGGCGTCCGGCGTTCTTGTAGTTGACCAAGGTCAGGCCGTCGACCGTCAGTGGGTATGGCATGAAGTCGGCACCTATCTGGGGATCGGTGTCTTGCAGGAACAGCGTGTTGTCGCGGTAGCCAGGCTTGCCGGGCACATGTGCGTCGACGATCGCACCGATCATGGTCCGCGCGCCCGTCTTCGGGTCGGTGAGCCATGTGCCCTTGTCGTGGACCACGAACGCCCCGTACAGCCCAATCCTGCCGGTCGCATCCCCGCCGAAGTCGCTGAACTGCGCGGCCTCGATCGACGCTGTCTCGGCGTAGAACTTGTACGTCTGCTGCTTGCCGGGCAGGACGGTCTGTTCAGGATCGAAGCCGACGTTGACTCCCGACGAGCCGCCGGCTTTGGCGAGCTCGCCGACATTGAGACTGGCCCGCTCGGTCGTTCGCTGGTTCGTGAAGTTCACCGTCAGGCAGTCACCCACGTTGATGTGAACGACCAACGGCTCGGTCACACCCTTCACCCTCGCAGTCGCAGCATTCGACGTCAGCACGTAAACAGCAGTGACGGCACCGGTCACGTCCGTGCTGGTCCCTCCACTCCCGAGGGTGCCCTGCACGCTGTTGGGTACGTCGATGGCGCTGATCGCAATGCTCCTCGGCGTCGAACCGGCCGGGCACGGGTTGCCAGGACTGGTTGTCGCCGGCGGACGACCACCGGTGACGGCGGGCTGGACGTAGGTTCCGGGCGGCTTGGCTTTCATGGGCAGAGCCTGCAGACCGGGCGACCCCTTCGGCAGCACTCGCATGATTCCCCAAGCACCCTGACGGAACCGGCGGGCGATTCCGTTGTGGTAGAGGTAGTCGCCTGGCTGCGCGCCGACGCCACCGGCGCCTCCGTCGAGGATCAACGTGTAGCGCTCGGACACACCACTGTGAATGGTGTCGGTGACACGGCTGTACATCCCGCCTGACCCGTAGTCGCGGGACCGCTTCTCGACGTAGAAGTTGTGACCGTCGACGCGGAAGCTGTCGATGGTAGGCCCGACGTGGATGGCGCGGATCACGACCGGGTCGCCGGGATAGGCCCGCAACAACGGGGTACCAGGATCACCCCACTTGTACGAACTGAACCGCAACGACGGGTCCGTGCCGCGGTCGCTCCAAGGTGCCGCATGAAGGTTGATGGTCGAGTCGGTCACCGGGTTGTCGTCCAACGTCCAGATGACCATTTCACGGAAGCTGCCATCGACCAGTCCGGGTGCCAACGGGTGTGCCATTCCGTCGACCTCGGGATGGGCCCGAATGTCGACGACGGTGCCGGAGGAGACTTCTGCGCCGGTGACCGGATCGTGGTACGTCGAGTTGCGTGGTTCGACGACCAACATGCCGACGCCGCCGTGCCCCCAGCCGTGAATGCCGTCGACGTGGTCATGCCAGAAGATGTTGTCGAGCAACGCATCGGCGTACCACCGGTAGCGCACCCACTCGATGCCCGCGCCTTCACCCGCGGCGTGGTTGTTGACCAACGGACGATCGAGCACGATCGTCCTGGTCGAGTTGTTGACCGAAACGATGTAGGCCTGCTCGATGCTCTCGGTTCCCAGCCCGACACCGAACGCGACACCGGGCCGATATTTCGGATCGACGCGGTTGACCCTCACGCTGGTTGCACCTTGCGCTGCTGCAACTGCGAGCGTGGTGTCTTCGATCGTGTATGGCCGAATCGAGTGCTCGTAGGTGTAGCCAACCGACGTGCCATCAGATCCCATCGGGTCGAACTGCACATGGTGAATGTGCATCTCGACCTTCGCAAAGCCGTCGAACACATCTTCGTCGCGTTGCTCGGAGGTCAGCGTCACGGCACCGCAGTCGCCGACGTTCATGCGTATCGCCAACGGTTCTTTCTTGATCTGGCCGCTGAGCAACGCCGCTTTGTTCATGGCCAGCGTGAAGAGCATTCCCAGCGAGTCGCTCTGGCGTGTCGTGACATCAACGCTCGTACCAACCGCGACCACGTTGAACGTCTTCACGGGCGCGTTGATCGGACACAGACCGTCGGGTCTCGACAGCCATGGGTTGGCAGAACCGGGTACGGCGGGGCGATCACCTGTCTCGCCGAGCCCCGGCGCCCCGGAATGCAGGTTGGGCGAGAACGGCGGTCGCCGTTCGAGATGAGGTCTCAGCATCGGATAGGCCGGCCTACCCGTGTCGGGGTTGAACATGATGACCGGTCTCTCGCCGACGAATGTGTCACCCGGTCTGGAGCCAAAGTGACCTGGTACTCCCTCGGTGAAGTTCGGGGTCTCGGCGCTTGCCGGCTCGGGCTCGCCGAGGTACAGGGGGTAGTACGGGTCGCTGTTGTCGACGGTCCAGTCCCACACCGCTGCGTCCTCGGTGCCAATGGCGATTCCCTTCGGCGGGATCTGCGGTGTGATCCAGGCGGCGAGGTTGTTCCTGGTGAGTACGGTGCCGTTCGGCATCGTCTTGCCGATCAGATCGGCCGAGGTGACCGCCTGCGGCTCGGGAGCCCTGTCGGGCAGAGGTGCCAGGTCTGGCTGCAAGGTGTCGAACACCCGCCACATGCCCCACATGCCGGCGAAGTAGTGCTG
>JANOCR010000311.1:0-17201 GCA_031412355.1 Ilumatobacteraceae bacterium
CGGATCATCGCCGCCCTCGAGGGCCGAGGTGATCCCGAGGACAATCTGTCGCGCATGTTCGTGCAGTACGCCAGCCAGCCCGGCAACGACATCGTCGCTTTGACCGCGGTGATGAAGCGCCAGCGCCGAGAGATGCAGCCCGAGATGCTGGCCGCCGTGACGTGCCCGACGCTGGTCGTGGTCGGCGATCGCGACTTCGCCGGCCCGGGCGAGCCGCTGGCCGATGCACTTCCCAACGCGACCTTGCGAACTCTGCGCAACGTCGACCACTTCGCCACACCCGAGGCCTTCGGCTTCATCGATGCCGCGCTCGAATTCGTCGACGCCGTCCCACTGTGAGCGACGTCGATCGAGCACTGGCTGTGCTGCGCGCCGGCGGGGTGGTGGCCGTCCCGACCGAGACCGTCTACGGCCTGGCCGCCGATGCATCGAACGCCGACGCGGTGCGCAGGATCTACTCGATCAAGGGGCGCCCGTCCGACCATCCGCTGATCGTGCACATCGAGGCGGCCCATCAACTCGGCGAGTGGACCCCGGCGATCCCGGCATCGGCCGCGGTGCTGGCGGAGGCCTGTTGGCCGGGTCCACTGACCCTGCTGGTGGCCCGCGCCGCCCGGGTCCTCGGTGTAGTGACCGGCGGGCTGCCGACGGTCGGTGTTCGGGTCCCCGCCCATCCGTTGACACTTGAACTCCTGGCCAAGTTCGCAGGCGGCCTCGCTGCTCCCTCGGCGAATCGATTCGGCCGGGTCAGCCCGACGACGGCCGAGCACGTGCGAGCCGACCTGGGCGACGACGTCGACTTCGTGCTGGACGGCGGGCCGTGCCCGATCGGGGTCGAGTCGACCATCGTCGACTGCACCGTCGACCCACCGCAGGTACTTCGCCCCGGCGGCATCCCGACCGAAGACATCGCGGCACTGCTCGACCTGACAATGGGTGACGCCGCGGGTCCGAGTCGAGCGCCGGGGATGCTGGATTCGCACTATTCGCCGCGCTGTCGGGTCGTGCTGGCGGCGACGATCGGCGATGCCCGCCGACTGGCCGCCGAGAGTCCACGAGTCGAGATTCTCGCCGACGACGATCTCGTGCGGTACGCACACACGCTATTCAGCCGCCTGCGCGAGGCCGACGACCGTCATCTCGACACCGTGATCGCCGTACTTCCGCCGGCGCTAGGCCTCGGTCACGCCATCCGCGATCGACTCACCAAAGCTGCAGCCATAGCCGGTTGAGGCTGGTGAGTAGAGCCGCGCCCGCGTTGGGTGTCTGTCGTTGCGTCTGATGACTGGCGCCCCGTATCGGGGCCGGAGTCATCAAACGCCGCAGCTAAAGTCGGTTCAGGTTGGTGACCCACAGGTCGCGGACTCGTTCGACATCGGGAGCGGGGGTGCCGTCGATCGAGGCGACGGTCAGGGTCACCGTGCTCCCGCCGGCGTCGGGGACCAGATCGAGCCGGCACCAGCACGGGCCGGGTTCATCGAGGTGCACCTCCAGCACGTACGGCGGATCATCGACCAGCACCTCGCCCATCCACGATGTCACGACCAGCAGCGCCTCGAACGCCTCCGCGGGCAACGTGTCGATGGTGAACGGCGGGGCGTCGTGCTGCAGACCCCGGAAGCCCGGGCTTTGCGCCGGGCGCACGGCAAGCTGGGCCACTACCGCGTCGAACGCGACGTTGATCTCGCCCATACGCGCCGCATCGCCACCGTGATCAGGATGAAACTGCGCGGCCAGCCTTCGGCGGGCGCTGCGTACCTCGTCGAGGGAGGCGTCGGGGCTGACGCCCAACACGTCGAACGGATCGCTGGTCATGTCAGGCGGTTGAGGGATAGGTTGCGGCGCGCACCTCGGCGTAGCGGGCCCTCACCCCGGCGACATCGCCCCCAGGATCGGGCAGCGGAGTGCCGACCCCTAGGCCCCACTGCTCGGTGACCTCTGCATGGCCCACGCCGAGTGCGATCGCCGCGGCCTGTACGCAAGCACCGGTGGCAACCGCTTCGTCGGCATCCGACCGCAGGACGGGGATGTCGCACAACTCGGCTACCACCGACCGAAAAGCAGCGCTGCGCGACCCCCCGCCCACCAGCCGAACAGATGTGAGTGCGGTCTGCGCACGCAAGGCATCGAGGGCGTCGAGCAGCCCACACACCACACCTTCGACGGCAGCGCGGGCGATCTGCTGGCGCGACACATCGCTGCGCAGGCCGGCGACCAGCCCGGTGGACTTCGGGAGGTTCGGCGTCCGCTCGCCGTCGAAGTACGGCAGCACGGTCAGGCCGCCCGCACCCGAAGGCGCGTCCAGCGCCAGTCGATCGAACTCGGTGTGATCGACGCCTAGCAGTCTGGCCATCGCGGCGGTCACCTTGGTGGCGTTCAACGTGCACGCCAACGGCAGGTAGCGGCCCGTCGCATCGGCGAAGCCGGCCACCTCTCCACTGGAATCGGCGGTCGGGTGATCGCACACCGCGTACGCCGTTCCCGATGTGCCCAGCGACAGAACACCGTCGCCCGGTTGCAGACCAAGACCGAGCGCCGCGGCCATGTTGTCGCCCGTTCCACAGGCGACCTTTGCGCCGTTCCATTCACCGACGACCTCGACGGCGCCGGCGACACGTGGCACCACAGCAGACCAGTCGAGCTCGTTGTCGACGATCGACAGGACGTCCCACCGGTATTGGCCGGTCGATGGCGACCAATAGCCGGTGCCAGACGCGTCGCCTCTGTCGGTGACGAGGTCTCCGCACAACCGGAACGTCATCCAGTCGTGCGGCAACACGACGTGAGCCAGCTTGGCCCAGTTGTCGGGCTCGCTGCGGTGCAACCAGCTCAACTTGGTCACGGTGAACGCTGCTACTGGCACGCTGCCGACGGCGACCGCCCAATCGGCGGCACCACCCGGCAACTGCTTGATCAGCCACCCGGCGTCAGCCGCCGTCTCGGTGTCGTTCCACAACTTGGCGGGACGAATGACCTGGCGATCTTCATCGAGGACCACCATCCCGTGCTGTTGGCCGGCCACGCTGATCGCGTCTACCTGCGGCGCGCCGACGGCGGCCCAAGCGGTTTCGAATGCCGACCACCAAGCCTGCGGATCCTGCTCGGACCGCGGAGGTGTGGTGCCGGGATGAGGTGCGGAAGCACGGCCGACCACCTCGCCGGTGTCGAGATTACGAACCTCGACCTTCGTGCTCTGTGTCGACGAATCGACGCCGGCCACCAGCCGCACTGTCACGGCTGATCCACAGATATGGCGGGGAGCAAGTCGTCAGACATGCACGAACCGTAGCTGGCCTGCCATGATCGCTCTGATGCAGAGCACCTTGCCGTACATCGACGCCGACGAGTTGTTCCGCCTGGTTCCACCAACGGATGCGCTCACAGCCCTGCGCGCCTGTTTCGCGTCCGCGCCGTCCCATGTCGACCGAGTGCACACCCGCGCGGGTGGGGGCGAGTTTCTGGTGATGCCTGCTGCCGCCGGTGATGCGGCCGGGGTGAAGCTGGTCGGCATCCAACCGGCCAATCCACAACGCGGGCTGCCCATCATCCAAGGCATCTACGTGCTGTTCGACATGAGTATCGGCCAACCCGTCGCGTTCCTCGACGGTGCTGCGCTCACCACCTTGCGCACCCCGATGATCTCGGCGCTGGCGACCGACGCGTTGGCGCGAGCCGAGGTGCGATCCGTCGGCATCATCGGAACCGGTCCTCAAGCGGTGGCGCACGTACATGCGGTGCGAGTCGTGCGGCCCGCCATCGATCGCATCGTTGTTGCCGGCCGAACGCCGGCTCACGTTGCGCGGGTTGTCGACGAACTGTCGTCGGCGGACCACATTGCAGTCGCCGGTTCCTACGCCGAGGCTGCCGCGTGCGACGTCGTGTGCGCGGCCACGAGAGCCGACACCGCTCTGATCGGACTCGGTGACGTGCGTCCTGGCACCCATCTCAACCTGGTCGGCTCGTATCGCCTCGATTTGCGCGAGGTTGCCGCTGACCTTGTTGCCGGATCGACCGTTGCAGTCGACGATCTCGCCGCCGCCAAGGCCGAAGCCGGAGACCTGCATCTGGCGGTCGAGGAGGGCGTGTGGTCGTGGGACCGGATCGCGGGTGACCTGACCGATCTGGCCACGGGTCGTCTGCGGCGTTCCTCCGAGAGCGAGATCACGTTGTTCAAGAGTGTCGGCCTGGCGGTCCAGGACCTGGCGATCGCACAACGCGCCGCGGTTTCAGCGGGCATCATCGAGGCGACATGAGCAAGGCGGTCGTCATCGTCGGTGGAGGGCTGGTCGGCCTGTCGTCTGCTCTCTTTCTGACCGAGGCCGGCGCTGACGTCACCATCGTCGACAACGGCGAACTCGGAGGTGGTGCTGCCCGCGGCAACGCAGGATTCATGTGCACGGCAATCGTCGAGCCGCTGCCAGCCCCGGGCGCCATCGGGAATGCGTTGAAGTCACTGCGCGACCCGGCGCGGGCCCTTCGCATCCTCCCGAAGGCGATACCGAAGATGACGCCGTGGTTGCTGGCGTTCGCCCGCAATTGCACGGCATCGCGATACCAGTCGGGTCGCGCCGCGCTGGCCGCGTTCAACCGCAACAGCGCTGCCATCCTCGAGCGTCTCAGCAGCCAGGGCGCCGCCGTCACGTTGAGCCGCGAGCTACTCGTTCCGTACCACGACGCCGCCAAGGCCGAGCACCACTTCAAGGCACTCCAACCGATGGTCGAATTCGGTGCACGCATTCCCGAGAGGGTGGTTGACGGAGACGAGATCCGCCGGCTGGCGCCGGCAATCACCGATCACGTAAGTGCCGGATTGGTCATGCCGGGTGACCGGTCGATCGACCCGCGCCGCTACGTCGACTCGATCATCGACATCTTGCGCGCACGCGGGGTGCGGTTCGTCGAGAACACCGAGATCACCAGCGTGGCGTCGTCCGGCGATCGAGTCAGGTCATTGCAGACGTCGGCCGGCACGATCGATGGGGAAGAGTTCGTCATTGCCGCTGGCGCCGGGTCACGGCTGCTGGCCAAGCACTTCGATTTGCGGTTGTCCGTCATTCCCGGGCAGGGCTACAACGTCGGCCTACCGACCTCGCCCGGACTTCAACAACCGGTGATCTTCGAGGAAGTGCACGCCGTGGCGACACCGTTCGAGGACCGCATTCGACTCGGCGGCACGATGGAGTTCGGTGGCGACCACCCGCCATTCGACGAACGCCGCGTCGAAATGATCATTGTGTCGATGCGCAGGTTCCTCGATCTCGACTGGGACGAGCGGTTCGACACCTGGGCGGGTTCACGACCGATGAGCGCCGATGGCCTGCCGTTCATAGGCCGACCGAGGAGGTGGCGCAACGTCGTGGTTGGTGCGGGTCACGGCATGTTCGGCCTGACACTTGCGCCGCCCAGCGGCGTGGCCATCGCCGAGCTGATCATGACCGGGCGGAGCTCCACCGACATCAGCGCGTTCGACCCCGACCGCAACCCACTCCGACGCCTTTCCGCAGTGGGCTAGAGACCACCGACCTCGTCGCCCCACACGTCGCTCAGCACGTAGCCGAGCGGGTACGGATCAGTGGGATCGACCGAACTGGTGCGAGTGCCGACAACCCATCCCCTGCCCGAGATTCGTGGCAGCACAGCAGGCCGGTCTCCCACAGTCGTCTCGCCGATGATCTCGACGCCGAACTCGCTGTCGATGAGTGACCTGGCAACGAAGCGGCTGCCAACCTGCGCCAGGCCGCGCGCCGACAAGACGGCCATACGGGCTGAGTTGCCGGTGCCGCACGGCGATCGATCGACGCGGCCACTGAGCACCGTTGCGCCGCGCAGCGAACCGTTGGCAGGGTCGTCGTCGCCGATCAGCATGACGTACGAGATGAAGTCGATCTCCGGGATCTCGGGATGCTGCACTGTTATTGCCCGGCGAGCCGCGATCGAGATCGCCGTGCCGGCCTCGACGACTTGGCGAGCACTCTCGCGGTTGAGCTTCACGCCGAACTGTGCTGGGTCGGCGAACACGTAGTAGCACCCGCCGTATGCAACGTCGACTCGGATGTCGCCCAAGCCAGGCACATGCAGCGGCACGTCGAGTGCCTCGACGAACGACGGAACACCGTCGAAGGTCACCCGTTCGCAGCGGCCGTCGCGACACGTTGCCTTGACCTGAATCAGACCAGCAGCCGTCTCGAGCACCAAGTGAGTTTCCGGCTCGATCATCGCCACGGTGCCGGTCTCGAGCAGCGCAGTCACCACGCAGATGGTGTTCGAACCGCTCATTGCATGGGCTCGGTCGGCCTGACAGATGATGAAGCCTGCATCGGCCTGCGGGTCGAGGGATGGAAACACCAGGTTGGCGCTGCTCTGCGGTCGCCCGCGGGGCTCGAAGCAGAGGAACTTACGAATCGAGTCGTCGACGTCGTTGATGTGGCGGAGCTTGTCGCGCATCGTTGCTCCCGGCACATCGAACACCGAGCCCAAGTAGCACGTGCCCTGCTCGCCTTCGGCATGCACCTCGACTGCGGTGTACGACATCGTCGAGCGCATTGAAGTTCAGCTCTTGGCGAACGGCGCGTTGAGCGCCTTGTCGAGCACGGCGAGGAACTCGGCGGCCACGTCGTCGGTGAGGCCCAACAGCGGCGCCCGGACAGGCCCGCAGTCGAAGCCCTGGTGGGCCAGGCCGAGCTTGGCCTTGGCGTTGTACGACCCGCTCTCCATGTTCTGTATCCAGGGCAAGATCGTCGCGAACTGCTGCCGGGCCAGACCGTAGTTGCCTTCGTTGGCGGAGTTCATGATCACGACGTGATGATGCGGCAACACGTTCGCCGTGCCCGCCAACCAGCTCCGCACGCCCCACGCGAAGTAGTCGGCGGCCTGGTCGTCGCTGCCACACATGATCGTGAGATGGTCGGTGTAGGTTCGTTGCAAATGCAAGAACCGTGAGAAGTCACCGCTGGATTCCTTTATGGCCACGATGTTCGGGTGATCGGCGACAGCGTCGAGGCACTCGTAGCCGATCTCGACACCGGCGCGAGCCGGATAGTTGTACAGGACGACGGGCTTGTCGACCGCGTCGGCAACCGCTCGGTAGTGCGCCGCCAGTTCTCGCTGCGACGGCAACGATGTGGGCGGGGCGGCCAGCATGATGGCCTGATAGCCCATCGTGATGGCAGATTCGGCGAGCCTGATGGCCTCGCGAGTGGAACCCGCGTTGCATCCAGCGACCAACTGCGCGCGGCTGCCCACCACTTCAGCAGTGTGGGCCATAACGCTCTTGCGCTCGTCGAACGACATCGCGTAGTACTCGCCTGTGGTGCCGCAGGAGACCACACCCCTGACTCCTCCGTCGAGACAGAAGTCGATCACCTTCGTCAACGTCGAGAGATCGAGTCCCTCGTCGGCATCGAATGGGGTGACGACCGGAACGTACACACCTTCTAATTTCAAGTCGCTCATGTCCTCACGGTACCACTGCCCCTGACCCGAACGAAGGGGTGACTAACCGAGCGCCATCAGGCCGACGCCGACGCCACTGGCAGCGACACCAATGGCCTGCCACATGCGGAGTCGTTCCTTGTTGAACAGCACCGATAGCAGGACTGCGACTGCGGCGAACTGCGACGCTGCTACCGATACCGGCCCGGCGGAACCGTTGATGTACCCGAGCTTCAGTGAGGCGATGGCGACTCCGGCCGACAGTCCCGCCACAATCCCCCAAATGCGTGCCGGGGCGCGAAGTGCCAGCATCGGCGCCTTGTCGAGGGGCTGCAGAATCACCAGAAACAGCAGCCCTGCGAGGCGTTGCGTGAGGACGGGCGACAGGCCGGCGGCATCGGAGGTCTCGGACGTCAGGGTGAACGCGATACCGAACAGCAGGCCAGCGCCGACGCCCAGCAGCACACCGACCTTCACGCTGCCCATGCCGCCGCGCTGGTAGGTCGTCAGCACGAGGGCGATGAGGCCCAAAACCATTCCACAGGCGGCGAGGGTGCTGGGCGTCCGTCCCCTGACAAGGTCGACGAACACCGGCACAGCAGCCAGCAGCACCGACGCTGTGGGGGCGACGATTCCCATGCGCGCCACCGTGTAGCCCCGATACAGCAACACCAGCCCTGCAGCAAGGGTGATGCCCGACAGCGAGCCGAGCACGATGTCGTCCAGCCGCCACTCAACCGGCTTGACGAAGAAGAGCAGCGGGGCGATCAGTCCCGATACTGCGAGATTGGTCCGGGTGACCGACACCGGGCTGATGGTGCGCGAGGCACGATTCGCCGTGAAGTCGCTGACGCCCAGCAGGATGCCCGCGACAACTCCAAGGAGTACTCCCATACGCCCTAGGTCAGTCCGTGACCGGCACGCGTGCGGTGAGCGGAGGCGGCGGCTCTGCAGGCGGGCCGTACCCGTGGCGCAGCCCCGACACCCCGCGGTAGGCAGCGCGCTCGGCTGGCTTCCATCCGGTCAGCAGGGCACGGTCGGGCTCGAACACTTCAACTCGCAGCGGGTTGCAGTTCGGTTCGACATCGGAGCCCTCGCCCCACAGCGGCACAGCCAGGTCTCCGCCCGGACACAACGAGACAGCTGCGAGCAGATCGATCTCGGCCAACAACTCCACGTAGTCGCCCGGTCGCGCGGGGCACGGCTTCATGAAGTAGCGCTTGTCGTCGGGCATCAGCCCGGTGACCTGGAACAGATTGATCACGTCGTGAACGTCGAACTCGGTCAGGCCAAACGGCGCGACGGCCCGGGTGAGGTTCGAATGGCAGTGGAAGTCGTACGCCGCCCCGCTGAGCAACTGGTTGACATACGGATCGCACCGCGTGCCGAGCAGGTCGTGGCAGCCGGCATCGTCGACGTCGCGACCGTAGGCGACGGTATCGGCGATGAAGGTGACCATCGGCCGCAGAAACGGCAGGTTGCTCCACAGCCGATGACCGGTGGTGAGATGCGTCCCGTAGAACTGCCGGGTGCGACTGGCCCAGAATCGCTCCCGAGGATCGTGCTGCGACCACAGGTTGAGATCGACAACCTGCGGACCATCGACGGTCGACAATCGCACGATCTGCCCGGCCTTCACCGTAAAGGCATGACCGGATCTGACCGGCACGACGGTTTCGTACAGCAGGCCGCGATTCGAGTCTGACGCAATCGCTTCGATCAGCGTGTAGTCGGCGGTCAAGGGGCTGTCGCCGTTGGCGACGTACGAGGGTTGCGGCACACGGGCAGCATGCCATACGCACGCTGCACGAAACCTAGACAGCACACGACCTCCGCGGATTATGGTGCCGAGATGCGCATCACCTCGGTCGAGGCATATTCCTACGAGCTCGGGTACCGGTACGGCACGTATGTGATGTCGGGCGGGCGAATTGTGAAGACACTCACCAGCACGGTCGTTCGTGTCGTCACCGACGAAGGGTTCGACGGTTGGGCGGAGACCTGCCCACTCGGGTCGACGTACCTGCCTGCTCACGCCCGCGGTGCAATACCGGCCCTGCACGAGTTGGCGCCGGCGCTCATCGGGGCAGACCCGACAAACCTCGGTGACATCAACCGGCGAATGCGTGAAGCCCTGATGGGTCACAACTACGCCAAGAGCCCACTCGACGTCGCCTGCTGGGACGCCTACGGGAAGGCGGTCGGGCGCCCTGTGGTCGATCTGATCGGTGGCCGCCTGGCCGACGACATGCCGTTGTACAAGGCTGTTCCGTTGGGCGACGCCGAGTCGATGGTGGCGTTCACACTCGAGCAGCGCAGTCACGGCATCCACCACTTCCAGTTGAAGGTCGGCAACGACGCGCGAGCGGATGCGCATGCCTGTCTCGCCGTGGTCGAGGCAACCGACGACGAGGATCTGATCCTTGCCGATGCCAATGGTGGCTGGCGGCGTCAGGACGCCGTGGTGGCAGCACGGATCATGGATGGCGCCGAGCGGCTGTACCTCGAGCAGCCGTGCCCGACGTTGGCGGAGTGTCTGCTGGTGCGACGCAACACCACCATCCCGTTCGTGCTCGACGAGGTGATCACCGACGTCGCCGCGCTGGTCGAGGCCGCGCAAGCTGGCGGGATGGAGGCGATCAATCTCAAACTCAACCGGGTGGGTGGCCTGACCAACGCCAAACTGGTTCGCGATGTCGCGGTCGAACTGGGTATCCGCCTGACCATCGAAGACAGCTGGGGCGGCGATCTCACCTCGGCTGCGGTTAGCCATCTCGGGGCCAGCACTCCCCCGCACGCACTGTTCGCCGTGTCGTTCATGAACGATTGGACCGACAACCACCTGGCCGGGTACCAGCCCCGGTCGGTCGATGGTCGAGGATCCGCACCGACCACCCCGGGCCTCGGCGTCACCGTCGACACCACCGTCCTCGGCGCCCCGATCGCCACCTGGTCGTAACCTCGCCATCGGGCGCGACATCACGCCAGCCATGGCCAACCTCGCGCCCACACATTTTGATTGGGCGCGGCATCACGCCATGGGTGGCCAAAGTCGCGCCCACACGGGCTGGCGTCGGCGCGAAACGGTCAGACGATGTTGTGCTCTGGTCGGGTTTCGCGGCTGAAGCGGTCGACATCGAAGCCGCTGACGTCGACAGGCGGGGTGTGGCCCATCACGAGGTCGCGCAAGACCTCGCCGACAGCGGGACCGAGCAGGAACCCGTGGCCCGAGAAGCCTGTTGCGTACAGGAAACGCGACACGTGGGCAGCTTCGCCGATCAGTGCGTTGTGATCGGGGGTGGTCTCGTAGAAGCCGTGCCATCCACCGGCGATCCCGACATCGAGCAACGCAGGTGCGCGATGGGCGACAACCTCGCCGACGACCTCCAGCCAGTCGGCGCGCATCGGCGCGTCGAACCCCGCCGGCTGCTGGGTGTCGGCCATGCCGAACAGCAGCCCGGGGCCTTCGGAGTGGAAGTAGAAGCCGGTCGTGAAGTCGATGGTCATCGGAACTCGGTCCGGACGTTGCGGCATGGGCTCGGTGAACCAGATCGGACGCGCCACCGGTTGCACGGGTAGGTCGACGCCTGCCATAGCTGCGACGCTCCTCGACCATGGGCCGGCGACACAAATCACGGTCGACGTCGCCACCGAGCCGAGCACCGTGTGCACGGCAGTGATGTCGCCGTCATCGACGGCGATGCCCGTGACTGGGCACTGCGTTGAGATGCCCACACCCATCTCGCGCGCTGCCGTGGCATAACCCAGCACGACCGCGTCGGGTGTTGCGTGACCGTCGCGCATGCAGATCGATGCGGCCAGCACGTCGTCGACGTTGGCCAAAGTCGACAGCCGGCCGGCCTCGGCGGCCGAGATCATTCGGCTGGGCACCCCCAGCGAGTTCTGCAGGGCGGTGTTCTGTTCGAACACGGAGACATCGCCTGGGTCCGTGAGCAGGAAGAGGTAGCCCACCTGCTGGAGCCCGATGTCGGCGCCTGGACGCGCGCCGAAACGCTCGAAGGCGTCCATCGATCGCAACGCCAGCGCAATGTTGATCTCGTCGGAGAACTGCAGACGAACGCCGCCCGCCGACTTCGATGTCGATCCACACGACAACTGATCGGCCTCCAGCAGCAACACATCGGTGACACCGGCCTCGGCGAGATGGAACGCGGCGCTGGCACCCATCACACCGCCGCCGATGATTACCACCTCGGCGCGATCAGGAAGCGATCGGTCAAACGCCATACAGTCTCCGAGTGTGACCGATCAGCCCGCTCCGATCCAACCCGTCGCCGCCACGACAATGCCCCGCTACGCCGGTTCGTCGACTTTCGTGCGCCTTCCGGAGCTACGCGACGTCGACCGCTGCGACATCGCCATTCTCGGCGCGCCGTTCGATGGCGGGGTCAGCTTCCGTCCGGGCGCGCGCTTCGGACCGATGGCAATTCGCCAGGCCTCGCGCGCAATCCGGCCCCAGTATCACCCCGAGTTCGACGTGCAGCCGTTCGCCGACCTGCAGTTCGCCGACGCCGGGGATGTCGCGTGCAACCCCTACTCGATCCCCGACTCGCTTGCCGCCATCGAGGCCAGGGCCGGTGAGCTGCTGGGGCCGGCCGACGGCCCGCACCAGGTCGACGGGTTGATCACGATGGGCGGCGACCACACCATCGCCTACGCCCTGCTGAAGGCCGTCCACCGCCGGTTCGGCAAGGTCGCACTCGTGCACTTCGACGCCCACCTCGACACCTGGGATGTGTACTTCGGCGAACGGTTCACCCACGGGACTCCGTTCCGGAGGGCAGCGGAGGAAGGCCTGTTCGACACCGAGGCGTCGATGCACGTGGGGATCCGCGGGCCCATCTATTCGCCGTCGGACTACACCAACGATGCCGCGCTTGGCTTTTCGATGATCAGCTGCGACGACATTCAACGAATAGGCGTCGATGAGGTCGCCCAACGGATCCGTACGCGTGTCGGTGATCGTCCGATGTACCTGTCGATCGACATCGACGTCCTCGATCCGGCGCACGCACCGGGTACCGGCACACCGGAGATCGCCGGCATGACCAGCCGGGAACTGGTGATGATCCTGCGCGGCTTGGCCGGTATGAACCTCGTGTCGGGTGACGTCGTCGAGGTTGCCCCCGCATACGACCATGCCGAGATCACGTCGTTGGCCGCGGCGACGACAGTTTACGAGTTGGCGTGCCTGATTGCGGTCAAGAATCGCTAGATGCGATTGCTCTGGGTATTCGCTGTTGCGGCAACGGGGTTGATCGCCGCGCCATCGCCCTCCGACCAGCCGGTCGCTGCTAGCTGCGTCGCACCGACGGCAACCTTCAGGCCAGCGAGGGTTGCCAGAGGAGGTGTGTTGACAATCACCGGGCAGCACTTCGGCGACGATTGCCTCGACACAGGCACCCTTCCCCCGGGTGTCGGCCCCCTTGGCAGCCCGCTGACGGGGCTGGCCATCGTGATCAATCAAGCAGGCAAGGAGTTTCTGGTCGCCACCGGAGCAGCGGACAGTGACTATGCCTTCCAGGTCGAGCTCGTGGATCCGACCGAGCTGGAGCCCGGTGACGCCATCGTCAGTGTGATGGGCGCCGGCGATGCTCGCATGACCCTCAGCCCAGCGCTGGTGATCTCCAACGCGTCACCCGTCAGTTCCGCCGAGCCGACGGTGGTGACCTTCGGCCCCCAGGCGACGACCGACACCCAACCGCCTGGCTCGCTCGCGCCAATCGTGCTGCCAGCTCAGATCCCTGACGAGCCGGTGGCGACATCGCCGCCATTGTCGACAACGCCCATCGATCCAGACACCGGCAACAGCGATCTGCAGCGGGCGATCGCGGTCGGAGTCGCCGGAGTCGTCGCGATCGCAGCAACCGGATTCGCCGTGTGGGCCCGCGCCAGGAAACGAGGAATGTGAGCTCGCGAACGAGCGTCTAGTCCTCGCCGAGGTAGGCCTTGCGAACCTGGTCGTTGTGGGCCAACTCGGCCGCCGGGCCCTCGAGAATGATCTTGCCCGTTTCCAGCACGTACCCGTGATGGGCGATGTTGAACGCTGCGAGGGCGTTCTGCTCGACCAGCAGCACGGTGGTGCCCTGTTCGTTGACCTTCTTGATGGTCTCGAAAACGACCTCGACCAGCACGGGGGCAAGACCCATCGACGGCTCGTCGAGCAACAGCAATCGCGGCTTGGCCATGAGAGCGCGGCCCATCGCCAGCATCTGCTGCTCGCCACCCGAGAGCGTGCCCGACTTCTGGGTGAGGCGCTCTTTCAATCGCGGAAACAGGTCGAAGACTCGATCCATGTCTTCGAGAATGCCGGCTTTGTCGTTGCGCAGGAACGCACCGAGCTCGAGGTTCTCGGTCACGGTCATGCGCGGGAAGATCCGACGACCCTCGGGGCTCTGAGCGATGCCACGCTGCGCTACCTCGTGACCCTTCAAGCCCGAGACACGCTGCCCCTCGAAGTGAACCTCGCCGCGCTTTGGCCGCAGCAAGCCGGAGATCGTGCGCATCGTGGTGGACTTACCGGCCCCATTGCCGCCGATGAGGGTGACGATCTCGCCGGGATACACCGTCAACGAGATGCCCTTCACGGCAGCGATGTTGCCGTAGTACACGTGGATGTCGTCGACGCTCAACATCGGATTGCGGCCCGAGGCACGCGTCGCCGGCTGGGTGACGTCTGTCGATGTCATGCTGCGCCTTCCGTTGCAGACTTGCCGAGGTACGCCTCGATCACTCGGTGATCGGCGCGGATCTCGGCGGGGGTACCTTTGGCAATCTTGGCCCCGTACTCCAGCACCGTGATGCGCTCCGCAGTGCCCATGACGACTTTCATGTCGTGCTCGATCAGCAGGATCGTGATGCCCCGCTCGTCGCGCACGCGGTGCACGAAAGCGGTGAACGCAGCCGATTCCTGGGGGTTCATGCCCGCCGTCGGCTCATCGAGCAGCAGCAGTTTCGGCCGCAGCGCCAATGCACGGGCGACCTCGAGTCGGCGCTGATCGCCGTACGGCAGGTTCTTGGCGAACTCGTCGTCGGTTCCGCCGATGCCGACGAACTCCAACAGTTCCTTGGCCACGGCGCGTGCGTCGCGCTCCTCGTGGCGTTGCTTCGGAAGGCGAAGGATCGTCGAGGCGACACCACTGCGAAGGTGCGGATGCATGGCAACCATCACGTTCTCCGAAGCAGTCATGGCCCCGAACAAGCGAATATTCTGAAACGTCCTGGCCATCCCGCGAGCGGCAATGGCATGGGGCGGCACCCCAAGGACCGACTGCTCGTCGAACAGCACCTCGCCATATGAGGGCTGGTAGAGGCCGGTCAAGACGTTGAAGAAGGTCGTCTTGCCCGCGCCGTTCGGCCCGATCAATGCGACGATCGAGCCCTCGGGAATGACGAAGTCGACATCGCTGACCGCGGTGAGACCACCGAACTGCACCGTTACTCCACGAGCGTCGAGCAGTGTCATACCGCCACCTCCTGAGTTGCCAGCATCTCTTTGTCTGCCTGCCTGACCTGTTTGGTTCGAGCAGCAGGAATGAAGCCTTGTGGCCGGAACAGCATCATCACGACCAGGACCAGACCGAAGAAGGCGAACTCGTACTGCTTCAGGTCGAAGCCGGATTTTTCGCTGATGTAGACCAACCCGGTGTAGTTGAACCAGGTGATGACGACGCCGCCGAGGATCGAACCCCACACATTGCCCATGCCACCCAGGATGACGGCGCACAGGATGATGATCGAGAACTGGAACGTGAAGTTGTCGACGTTGACCGTTCCGACGATCGTGGCGTAGAAGGCCCCGCCGACCCCGCCGGCGACCGCACCGACGGCGTACGACCACAGCTTGGTGCGCATCAACGGCACGCCCATCAGGCTGGCGGCCAGCTCGTCCTCACGGATGGCCATCCAGGCCCGGCCCAGCCGACCATCGCGCAGCTTCAGCGACACCCATACGAACAGTCCACAGAACACCAGGATCACGTAGTACTTGGTCTGGAAATCTGATGACCGAATGGTCTTCGGCACGCCGGGAATGACGTCGAGGAAGCCCATCCCGACGTTGTCGATCGGCCCGATTCCCTTTGTGCCGTTGGTCAGGTTGAGTCCAGCGAGATCGTCACCGTTGCGGAACACCTCGGGCAAGATCTCGCCGAAGCCGAGCGTCACCAGGGCCAGGTAGTCGCTCTTCAATCGCAATGTCGGCGCGCCAATGATCACGCCGGCGATCGCCGCGACGACACCCGCGATTATGACCACGAGCCAGAAGGAGAGGTGGATACCAGGGAAGTCTGGTTTGGCTGCGTCGAGGAAGTGGATGTTGATGTCGCGCCAACTCTCGCTGACATTGACGGCAAAGATCGACATCAACCACGCGCCGACGTAGGCGCCGAACAGGAAGAAGGCCACATACCCGAGGTCGAGGAGGCCGGCGAAGCCCACCACCACGTTGAGGCCGAGTGCGAACAGGGCGTATACGGCACACAGGACCACGGTGAAGATTGGGAAGAAGCTGCCCGTATCTTTGGTGAACCCAAGGTGCGGAAGTATCACAGCGATCGTGAGTCCGATTGCCGCCAAGCCGGCCTTGTTCTGATCCTGACGAAACACGAAACGAACCACGGCGAATGTGAAGACCAGCACGCCGATCGCCCACACGAGAACCATCATGGCTACACCTTCTCCTGCTGATGTTTGCCGAATATGCCCCCGGGCCTGAAGATGATCATCGCGATCAAGATGCTGAACATCACGGTCTGTGTCCACTTCTGGCCGGGGAAGAACCCGAGACCGCTGTCGTTGAGACCCTGGATGACGCCGATCAGCACGCCACCGATGACTGCGCCGAGGAGGTTGCCGACGCCGCCGAGCACGGCCGCCGTGAAGGCGATCAGCCCCAATCGGAAGCCGGCGTCGTAGCGGGTCTGGCCGTTGACCTGAACGAACAGCGTTCCTGCCGCACCGGCCAATGCTCCACCGAGAGCGAACGTGAACGAGATGATTCGGTCGACGTTGATGCCCATCAACAATGACGCATCGCGATCTTGCGCTACCGCCCGCATCGCCTTGCCGACTCTCGTCTTTTGCACGATCCAGGTCATCAGTAGCAACAGTGGCACCGTCACGGCGACCACCACGAGGTACTTGATGCGGATCTGCACCGACCCGAGTTCGACAGATCCCTGCGGCAACACGCTGGCCCGGGAGTTGGGAGCCGAGCCGTTGAAGATGATGCCGACGTTCTGAAGGATGAAGCTGACGCCGACCGCTGTGATCAGGGGCGCGAGCTTCGGCGCGTTGCGCAGCCGGCGATAGGCCAGGAACTCGATGACGACGTTGATGGACGCGCACAGCGCCATCACTGCAAGCAGGATGACGGCGAGCAACAGCCATGCACCGACGGACGAACGTGTCTGGTTCAGCCACTCCTCGAGAAAGATCGCGGCGAACACCGAACCCAGCATGAACAGGTCGCCATGCGCAAAGTTGATCAACTCGATGATGCCGTAGACCATCGTGTACCCCAAGGCGATCAGTGCGTACAGCGCACCATTCGACAACCCGATGGTCAGCACCTGGGCAAAGATCGCTGGGCCCTGGATAAAGGCGTGAATCAAGACTCCAGCACCGAGTGCCAGCATGAAGATGCCGAGCATGTCTGTTCTGGACAGACTGCGCCGGTGTATCAGCAACTCAGGCGTAGTAGACAAAAGTGATGGCCCCCAAGTTATGAGTTTGGGGTGGCCCCGAAG
>JANOCR010000312.1:0-5943 GCA_031412355.1 Ilumatobacteraceae bacterium
GTTTGCGTCTGCGCGGAGGTGGGGGCCGACATGCTCCATCAGGGCGGTACGCTGCTCCTCCGGCAGCGAGTACAATGCCCGCCGCACGCGTTCCCGGGTTTCTCCTCGCTCCGGATCCCAGGTCTCGCCGGGGCCCTCAGCCTCGACCTGCCGAGCGTGCCGGTCGCGGACAGGATCGCCTCGCCGGTCATCGGCTTCGGCTTGACAGACACGGTGACCTTTGTAGCCAACCAGGTAGGCACGTCGATCTATCGTGCCAGCGCGTCGACTCCGCGTGGCAACCTGCAGGTGGCCATGGGTCTGTCCGGCGTGCTGATCGTCCGACCGACGACCTGCCCGGCAGTACCGGTTGGCGGCTGCGCCTACAGCGACACCACCGACTTCGACGACGAGGCACTGTTGGCAACCAACGACCTCGACCCGAACCTGGCGACTGCATCGGATCCCCTGTTGTTCGACATGACAGAGTTCGATCCGACGTATCACCTCATCAACGGCAAGGCGTTCCCCGACACCGAAGTGATCGACACCCAGCCGGGCCACCGTGTACTGGTCCGCTACGCCAATCTGGGCCTCACGGATCACTCGATGGGAATCTCGGGCACCCGCCAACTCATCGTTGGTCGCGATTCGAACGCATTGACCCATCCTTCGTCCGACGTCGTGGTTCCGCTGAATGTCGGCCAGACGGTCGACGCCATCGTCACGGTTCCCACAGAGGCCAAAGCCACGTACCGGTACGCTCTCAGCGATCAGGTCCTGCAACCGGGCGCCAACGCAGCCGCACCTGCGATGACGTTCCTCACCGTGTGGCGGTCGGCCGGACTGACAACGCTCGAGACCCTGAGCCCGGCCAACCCGGCTGTGACCGTATCCAGGTCGGTCGAGACGACCAGCAACGCCGACGGTGACGTGCAGATCGACTACGACCTGACCGTGACCAACACGGGCGTCGACGCCATGTACGACCTCGACGAAGCCATCTCGCTGAGTCCAGGAATGGTCGCCGACACGGTGACTGTCGCGCCGACTGGCACAGGTGCTGCTTCTGTCGCTGGCTTCAACGGCGGAACCGCAACGCTGCTGGTCGACGATGCGTTGGTGACCAACGCCGATCCGCATGTCTATAGCATCCACATTGAAGCCCACTTCGCCGACATCGCCGGACCTACCGCCGAGATCACTTACATCGGGCCGATCGAATCCGCCGGCAACCTACCCATTGACTTCGGTGGCACGATCTTCGTTCCAACGGGCATCGGCCCTGCCACAGGCGGCACCTTCTCGATCGACGATCCAGGAACATTGCTGCTCGGGGGAAGTCCGAACGAACTCACGTTGGGTGTGAGCACGTTCACGGGCCAATTGCCGGCGGCCGAGTTGGCCTATCTCGCCAACGGCACACACATCCTGTGGGTGCAGCTAACCAGCGACTCGTCGGCGTACGGCGACCCGACCGGCATCGCCTTTTCGATCGACCGTGCCGGCCCAGTTGTTCGCCCAGTCGAACTCGATCCTCAGTACACCAATGGCTCCGTCGATGTCAGAATCACAGCGACCGCCGATGCCAGCCTGACGGGTACCGATGGAGTACAGGCTGGAAGAGCCACGATCGGTAGTTGCCAGCCCACCGGCTACCCGCTCGTCCTCAACAACCCGCTGGCGGCCATCGTCGAACTCTCCGGAACCATCCCTGCCGCAGACATCGGGGCCGAAGGCACGCACATCGTGTACGTCGCCGCCCAGGACACCAACGGCGTGTGGAGCAACGACGGTGCGGCGGTCGGTTCGGTAGCACTCTGCGGTGAAGCCGTCTTGATCGTCGACAGGATTGCCCCGACAACGGTGTCGGCAGTGACCGATCCATCGGGCCCGAACGACGGCACGATGGGCTACAACGGTCCCGAGACGTTCCTCCAGGTGGTGCGCATCTTCGCCACGGTCAATGACGCTGTATCGGGTGTCGGCAGGGTCGAAGGTTTCATCGACACGGTCGAGGCGGAAGGTACTGGCTTCTTGTTCAGTCCTGTGGACGGCGAGTTCGGCCCGGCCGGCGACGAGGATGTCTACGCAGACATCCCGCTGTCTTCGGTGCGCAGCTTGGCCCCGGGCGATCACGACATCTTCATCCGGGCTCAGGACAAGGCCGGTAACTGGGGCCTGGCGACGGCGCCGACCTTCCTCGACATCGTCTCGGCGCCGCCGCAGGTCACCACGGTGACCTACGAGCCCGCTCCGGGCGGCACCTTGGCTGTCACGGGCACCGCATACGGCGTCGGTGTGACCATTGCTGCCATCGAGTACAGAGTCGGACTCACCGCAGTCGGGCCCTTCACGTCGATGACGTTCACCGGTGGCGCAGTCGCAACGGCGACTTTGACACCTCGTCCGACGATCCCTGCGGGCGAGAACCTGTGGGTGCGGGTGCAGGACTCGGAGGGGCAGTGGAGTGCTGTCTACCAGCTACTGCCGTGAGCACCGCAACGATGACACGTTCTCCCCTGCAATCGGGTCAACCCTTGCCGACGTCTGCCCGACGTCGGCAAGGGCTGCTCGCCGTGATCTGCGGGGCCCTCGCCCTCGTCGCGGTCTTCGTATGGGCCGAGACGAGGACTGAAGGCGATAGCCCGGCCCGGACAGGGATCATGCCAACGTCCCCGGCGATCGAGGACCGCCACGGCGTTCGCCTGCTGGGGGCTCACCTAACCGCTGCGGGTGGCATGGTCCAGATCCAGTATCAGATCATCGATCCGGTCAAGGCAGAATCTATCCACGACGAAGGTGTGTCGCCCGTGCTCGATGTCCGAGGTGTTCGGTTCGATACGCCGGGCATGGCGGGCCATGGTCACTCGACAGCGAAGCCCGTGGCCGGCCGAACTGGCTACGTGTTACTGGCCAACTCTCTCAACCTGCTGCATGTCGGTGACCCGGTTTCCATCGTGGTGGGCGAAATATCGTTGGACGGCGTGATTCTCGGATGAGGCGGTGGTGCGGGGCGCTCGTATGCGCCCTAGCCGTCTTCCTCGTAACCCCGGCCTCCCCGGTCGCAGCACACGCGGCGCTGCAGCGTTCCAATCCAGTCGACGGCTCGGTCTTGATCGAGTCGCCGCTGGTGGCTGAGCTGCGGTTCAGCGAGGAGGTTCTGGGCGAAGCCAGCAGCGTTAAACTCCTCCGACTCGGCTCGGGGCAGACGGACGAACTCGAGCTCAGCGTGGTGCACGGCGGCCTCACCGTTCTCGCCGATCTTCCAACGCTGGAACGTGGTGCGTACCTGCTGCAGTACGTCGTCGTCGACCCTGCTGACCTACACAAGACCGTCGGCTCGATCTCGTTCGGCATCGGCGTCGCTGCACCGCCATCGATCTCGGGCGAGCAGGTCGACGGCTCGTGGCTGTCGACGATCTTGCGCGCCGCGACCGACGCGGCCCTGCTTCTCGCGGTGGGCGCGGTGGTGATCGTCAATTTGCTGGTCCGAAGCGGCCGACGCGATTTGGATCGCGCGGCGCGCCTCGCAGCCATCAGCAGTTGCGTTGTCGCCGTTGGTTGGGTCGGATTGCTCGTGGCCGATGCGGCCACTGTCGGATTTCAGCGAGTGCGGTGGGGAAGTCTGATCTTGAGCAGTGGCCCTGGGCGACGAGCCCTCGTTGGTGTCCAACTGGCAGTCGGTGTCGGATGGGCGGCCACGATGTTGCGCAAGGCCTCCGGAGACGCACGGCGGTTCGTGGCCACCATCCTTGCTGTGCTCGCAGCGGCTTTCGTGTTCACAGCCGCATTCGGCGGCCACGCCGGCGTCGGTGGTTCGTTCGCAGTGGGCGTTGTAGCGCGTGCGGCGCACCTCGCATCACTGTGCGTGTGGATCGGGACGGTGGCGGCGATGTGGTTGCTGAGCCGGCGCGACGGTCAGCTCGGTGGGTTGTGGCCGTCGGTCAGCAAATTGGCGGCGATCGGCCTGGCGGTGACCGGCGCAAGTGGCCTCGTTCTCAGCGGACGCGTCGTTGTCACGGTCACCGCGTTGCTCGACACCTCGTACGGACAGCGAATCGTGATGAAGGCCGGCTTGCTTGTGGTACTCGGAGCTCTCGGCGCAGTGGCTGCTCGGCGCATCGCTCGCGGTCGCGACCCGCGTCGGCTGCCGATCGAACTCTCCGCGGCCGGCGTAGCTGTCGCGATAGCGGCGGCGCTGGCCAGTTCTGCTCCGGCACGCGGCGAGCAGTTCCTTCCGCTCCCAGTCGACAACCCGCAGGTCGTGACATCGGATATCGGCGACCTCACCGTCAGCGCCTCGATCGATCCAGCGCGACCAGGCCCAAACCTGGTGCAGATCCGCGTGCTCGACACCCGTCGACCCTCACCGGGGCCGGTCGAGACTGTGACCCTGCGGGTCAACGGCGCCGACGGTGTCGTCGTTGCCGAACGAGCCGGCATTCCAGTCGACGGCCTCGTCGAATGGGCCGATGTATCCGCCCCGAACCCCGGGGTGTATCGCATCCAGGTTGACGCGACGCGACCGGCGTTACCGGTTGGGCCGTTTGTTGCGTCGTGGGAGATCGATGTCGCGCCGGTCCCGCGTGCCGACCGAGTGCTGTCGACGCGTCCATGGGCCCCAATCGCGGTCATGCTGGCGGCCGGATGGATCGTGCTGGTCGCCGCAGGACGATGGGCCTTCAGCACCCAGCTAGGTCGGTCGAATCGGGGTCTGCCCAACACGGATCCGGGGTGATAGGTCGTTCGACCCAATTGGGTCGCGTTGGCTTTTCAATTCCAGAGGTCCGTGGCACGATGCAACACGTCGAGGAGAAGCTCCCAGCAGAACCCTCGGATACGCAATGCACACAACAGTGGACGGATCAAACTGAAGACGTGGGAATCTGATCGGCGGTGAGTGTCGGTGCGAGCAGATGGGTCTTAGCGGGCCTGCTCGTGGCGGCGACACTCCACCGGCGGATCGGGACGGGGTCTTCAGAGCAAATTCGACCGACGGGGTTAGCTGAGGGACGGTCTGCTAACCCCGTCGATCGATCCCTACTGTAACCCGTCACGTCAACCTGCCGTTCTGGTCGAGCCGCCCGGCTCCCAAAACACCGGGTATCGTGATCGATCTTGTCCTGGTCGCAACATCGTGACCTGACACGGCGACGTGGCCGAGTGGTTCAGGCAAGGGCCTGCAAAGCCCTGTACATGGGTTCGATTCCCATCGTCGCCTCTCAACCTCTGACGTGGTATTGTGCCAGGTCAGAGGTTTTTTTTGTTGTGACCACCAGTCACCACCATTGACCCTCAGAAACCCTGGAAAACCGCGAGAACGCGCCTCACCCACGCCTCGCTCACGCCTCGGGAGGGACCATGGCCTACATCCAGAAGCAACGAGGGAAGTACCGGGCTCGGTTCTCGGACCCGCTCGGCAACGTCCAATCGCGCACGTTCGCACGCAAGGTCGACGCCGAGCGGTTCCTGCGTCAGATCGACGCCGATCAATTGCGCGGTCAGTGGGTCGATCCTCGCAACGCCGACACCCCGCTCGCCGTCTGGGCCGAGGAGTTCCTGTCGCTGTGCCGGCGGCTCTCGCCGACCACGCAAGAGACGTATCGCCGTGACCTCGACAAGTACGTGCTGCCTCGATTCGGTGCGTACCGACTTGGTCAACTTCCAGCCGACGAGATCGAGTACTGGTTGTACGACGAGATCGCGGCCGGCATCGCCCCATCGTCGGCTCATCGGCACTACCGGACCCTTCGCCGCATGCTGCAGGTCGCCGTTCAGAAGCAGAAGATCCTGACGAACCCGTGTGAGCGCGTCGACCCGCCCCGTGTCCCGAAGCGGGAGATGACGTTCCTCGACTGGGACCAGGTGATTCGGCTCGCCGAGGCGCACAACGAGCGATACCGGGCGCTGATCTACGTCGCTGTCGATACCGGTATGCGTTGGAGCGAGTTGGTGGGGCTG
>JANOCR010000313.1:0-2490 GCA_031412355.1 Ilumatobacteraceae bacterium
GATGAGATACCCGCTGATGACGAAAAACACCTCGACGCCGAGGAACCCGCCCGACAGCCACTCATGGTCGGCGTGATAGATCATCACGGCGATCACCGCGACGGCGCGGAGCCCATCGAGCCCAGGCAGATACGGCAATCGACCGATCTGTTGCGACGGTGTGCGAGTGACCGAGGTAGACATCGAAGCATCAGTATCGTTCACTGCCTTGTCCTCGGAGGGCAACGGCGGCACAATGGACGCCAGTAACTCACAGGAATCAGACATCGGGCGGGTTCGCAGGGAGCGACCTGCAGCTCAGCCGCACAACGGCCTGACTGCAAGCCATCGCGCGTCGGGGTTCCTCACGTTCGGGAGCCGATTGACCACTGCCGAAGACATTGTTTAGGTCGATGACCGATCGGGAAGATGTCGGTTCCACTAGTCATTCCGACTCTGGTGGAGCGCCCCAGAGCTGGAGCTAGAACGAGACGGACGGCAATGAAACCTACGGGACCACTGCATGCGGCGCGTACCGCACTCAATCTAGACAAGCTGAAAATCACACTCGTCGCGGGTGACTACCTCGCAGTATTTCTCGGATTCGAAGTGGCTCTGCGGCTTGCCTCCTTCACAGAGAGGCACGGTGAGGTGCGGGGGTTGGGCGTCTCGGCGCTTGCCGCACTGGTGGGGGTCTGGGCGATGCGATCGCAGGGGCTGCTGCTTGCTCGAGTCTGCGCGATGCGCGTCGTCGAGATCACACGGACTGCTCGCGCGATGCTGATCCTCGCCGGAATCATGTTGCTCTTCGACCGTGTCGTCAAAGTCGATCTCTACGTTCGTGAAACCGCGCTGGCGTGTGCGCTGTCATTCCTGTTCGCCTGCGTGTCGCGCTCACGGTTCCGAAACTGGCTGCGCCACGCTCGCCAACACGGCCGGTATCGGCGTGCCGTCGCGATCATCGGCACCGATCACGAGGCCGTGCGCCTGATCGACCTGTTCAACACACATCGCGACATCGGCATGAGCGTGGCAGGGGTCATCGGCGATCCGGAGCAGGCTGCCAAGAACGGGTTGGGCCACCAGTGGCTCGGCGAGGTTGACCACGCCGAATCCATCGTCGACTCCATGGTCGTATCGGGCGTCGTCCTCTCTCCGGGCAGCCTTACAGCGGGCCGCCTCAACGAGCTCATCCGCCACCTGCACAGGACAGGGTGCCATGTGCACCTCGCCACCGGAATCGCCGGGATCGATACGCGCCGGCTGCGTCCGCTCCCACTCGCTCACGAGCCATTGTTCTACGTCGAGGCGCCGTCGCTGGCGAAGGCGCAAGTCGTCGCCAAGCGTTGCTTTGATGTGGGCCTGGCCTCGTTCGGACTTCTGATCCTCAGCCCAGTCTTGTTGGCCATCGCCTTTTGCGTGAAGGTCGCGGATGGTGGGCCCATATTCTTCACACAGACGAGGGTCGGTCGCGGCGGGCGCAACTTCGACGTTCTCAAGTTCCGGAGCATGACGGTCAATGCGGAGAGCCGGCTCAGCGAGCTCAGTGCCGAAAACGAACGGCAGGGACCGCTGTTCAAGATGGTCAGGGACCCCAGGGTCACCCGGGTGGGCAATTTTCTGCGAGCGTCGGGCCTCGACGAACTGCCGCAGCTCATCAACGTACTGCGTGGCGAGATGAGCCTGGTCGGCCCACGACCTGCGCTCCCCTCGGAGGTTGCCAACTTCTCCGCGCAGCTCCGCGTGCGCGAGCAGGTACCCCCCGGTATCACGGGACTTTGGCAGGTGGAGGCACGGGACAATCCGTCGTTCGAGGCATATCGGCGCCTCGATCTGTTCTACGTCGAAAACTGGTCGATCACCCTCGATCTGATGATCGTTGTGGGGACGATCGAGATGATTCTGTCGAAGCTCTTCCACACGGTTGTGCCCAGACGAATGCCGGAGCCAGCCATCGTCGTCGACGAGATCGCGCCAAGTGCGTCACTCGAGAACAAACCGGCGTACGAGCACGTTGCTTAGGATTGGGCAGGCGCAATGAGCACAGTCAGACCTTGCGAGCGCGACGACCTGCCGGGTGTCGCCCAGCTATACATCAAGTCCTTCAACAAGCCGAGCATTGCCGGATCTACCCTGGCGAACTACCTCGGCGACCTGCACCTCGGCAACCCGTGGTACGACCCACAGAACCCGTCACTGGTCGCCGAGGCGTTGGACCGCCGAATCGTCGGGTTCATAGGTTCTGTGCCGATGCCGCTTCGCCTGTGTGGACGCCCCGTGCGCAGTGTGGTCGGTGGCAACTTCATGGTCGATCGCGACAACAAGGATCCGCTTGTCGCGGCGCGACTGTTGAAGTCGTTCCTAGGTGGGCCGCACGACCTGGCGTTGACCGACACGGCAAGCTCGGTCGCAGTCAAGATGTGGGAGGGCTTTGGTGGCGAGCTGGCCCGGTACCAGAGCATGCGATGGGTGCTGCCGTTGATGCCGTTGTCACTAGGCGTTTGGTTTGGC